>DOEL01000025.1:0-464 GCA_003533095.1 Methylophilaceae bacterium
AAGTAAGTTTTTACAAGGAATTTTATTAAGATGACTTTGGATTTAAGCTTGCCCACATTAGGCTCTGTTGATAGCTACGATCGCTATATGCAATCCATTAGAGCTATTCCTTCTCTTTCTGCTGAAGAGGAGATGGCTCTTGGGATGCGTCTTAAAAAATCAAATGATCTTGAAGCTGCGAAAACTCTCATCTTATCCCACCTAAAACTTGTAGTTAAAGTAGCTAAAGGTTATTCCGGTTACGGACTGCCTCAATCAGACTTAGTTCAAGAGGGCAATATTGGCCTTATGAAAGCTGTGAAAAGATTTGATCCCGAAAGAGGCGTAAGACTAGTATCTTTTGCCATCTATTGGATTAAAGCAGAAATTCAGGAATACATCGTTAAAAATTGGCGCCTAGTTAAAACAGCGACGACAAAAGCTCAGCGTAAATTATTTTTTAATTTACGAAGTATGAAAAAGAC
>DOEL01000025.1:772-2722 GCA_003533095.1 Methylophilaceae bacterium
AAGCCTGAGGACGTCCGTGAAATGGAATATCGCTTTAATGGAAATGAAATTTCATTAGATTATGGCTCAGACGAATCAGAGGATGACGCATTTAGACCCATTGCTTACCTTAAAGATGAAACCCCAGGGCCATCAGAACAAATGGAGTTAGAGCAATCTGAAGGAAATAATTTATCCTCTCTTAGTAAAGCGCTCTCCTCGCTTGATGAGAGAAGTCGACTTATTTTAGAAGAAAGATGGTTAAAAGATAAAGACGCTTCAACACTCCATGAACTTGCGGATAAACTTGGTGTATCAGCTGAAAGAATTAGGCAAATCGAGCAAGCAGCAATGAAAAAAATTAAATTATTAATGCTATCGTCTAGTCATTAATTTTTTAAAATTACCAAAAAAGCCAAAAGAACTCCGATAATATAGTTTTTTTAGGCTTTTCCACAAAGTGACAATAAGTAACGCTAAAATATATCCATTAGAAATTAAGCTCCATCAGGCATCTAAGCTGTTAGAAATAAAATTTAGCAATCTAACTGAGTGTATGCTTTCCTGCGAATTTCTTCGTGTGTATTCACCATCAGCTGAAGTAAAAGGCCATGGGCCAGGTCAGGAAATACTTCAAACGCACAAGGAAAATGTCACTATAGAAAGTATTGAGCCAATAGGTCAGTATGCAATTAAATTAATATTTTCAGATGGCCATGATACAGGCATCTATACATGGGATTATCTTTATGAGCTTGCTGCAACTTATGATGCGCTATGGGAAGAATATATAAACAAATTATCGAGCGCAGGTATTCAAAGAATAAAAACGAATGGCGAATAAAAAAACACATTTTGGTTATAGTGAAATAGATGCTTCGCAAAAAGCCGGTAAGGTCGCTTCTGTATTTCATTCTGTAGCATCAAATTATGACCTAATGAATGACTTGATGTCATTTGGCATGCATCATATTTGGAAAAAATTTCTTGTGAATATCTCCAATGCAAAGAAAAATGCTCGAATTCTTGATATTGCTGGCGGAACTGCTGACTTATCCATTCTTCTTGCTAAAAAAATTGGCGCTCAATCATCTAACTTTAAAGGCCAACTAATTCATTCGGATATCAATTTATCTATGTTGAATATTGGTCGTGATAAATTAATTAATCAAGGAATTTTTATACCATCTGTATTATGTGATGCTGAATCTCTTCCCTTTCCTGATAATTATTTTGATTGCGTCACCATTGGTTTCGGTATTCGCAATATGACAGACAAAAAGAAGGCATTAAAAGAAATTTATCGTGTCTTATCTCCAGGTGGGAAAATTTTAATTTTAGAATTTTCAAAAATCTGGAAACCATTACAATTTTTTTATGATCAATTTTCTTTTAAATTATTGCCAAAATTAGGCAAATTATTTGCAAAAGATGAATCTAGCTATCAATACCTTGTTGAATCTATAAGAATGCATCCAGATCAGGATTCTTTAAAAGAGATGATGGAGCAAGAGTCATTTTCCAAAGTTGAATATCTCAATTTATCATCAGGAATTGTCGCCATCCACATGGGGTACAAATTTTGATCGCCAATACAATTAAAAGAAAACTTACTGCCCATCTATTTCAACAAAATGAGTGGTTAAAAAATGATTTTTCTAAACATAAATCAAAATCTATTTTATTTAATGTAGGTCCCATTCATTACGCATTAAAGATTAATGACGCTGGTATTCCTGAATATATTGAATATTTGGAAACTTATGATGCAGAAATTAAATTAACAATATCCTCAGCTATAGAGCTTATGCGAGGAAATAAAAAAGCATATATTGAAATTAAAGGTGATATCAATTTTGCAACAATGATAAGCAATGCATTAAAAGATATTGAATGGGACTATGAAGATGATTTAAGCAAAATAATTGGTGATATTCCAGCATATCAACTTGTGAAGCTTGGAAAAAAAAT
>DOEL01000025.1:3100-8679 GCA_003533095.1 Methylophilaceae bacterium
GTTGAGCAATTCAATAAAGAAGTTGATAGTTTAAGATTTGATGTTGATCGCTTAGAACAAAGACTTAAAAAGCTATGAAATTTTTAAGGCTTATTTATATAATCTTTATACTTCTTAAGTATCGGCTTGAAGAGTTTATTACATTTAACCGAAAACTCAATCTTCTTGCCCTTTTCATCTCGGCAGTTTTTTTCTTTCGGCCACATAATAAAAATAGAGGCACAAGACTTAGGCTTGCACTTGAGAATTTAGGTCCCATCTTCGTTAAATTTGGTCAAATGTTATCTACTCGAAGAGATCTCATACCTTTAGATATTGCAGATGAGCTAGCTAAACTTCAGGATCAAGTGCCACCCTTTCCATATAAAGATGTAGAAAAAATTATCATTGCTTCTTATGGTGTCCCGCTAGATAACATCTTTAAAACATTTGATATCTCACCTATAGCGAGCGCATCAGTAGCTCAAGTTCATTTTGCAACACTCCATGACGGTAAACATGTTGCAGTTAAAATATTAAGGCCTAATATTAAGCGCATTATTGATAAAGATATTAAGCTCTTATATCTTATTGCTCACTTGCTTGAATTAATTTGGTCAGACGGAAAGCGTTTAAGACCTCGAGAAGTAGTTGCTGAATTTTCTAGGCATGTTCAATGCGAGTTAAATCTTATGTTAGATGCAGCAAATTGCAGTCGCCTAGGTGAAAATTTTAAAGATAAAAAATTACTTATTGTTCCAGAAGTTTATTGGGACTATTGCAATGAAAATGTAATGGTCATGGAGAGAATGTATGGAACCCCCATTAGCCATGTGGAAATACTCCGAAAGAAAAAAATTGACATTAAAGAACTGGCTCGCAATGGCGTAGAAATATTTTTTACCCAAGTTTTTAGAGATAGTTTTTTTCATGCTGATATGCATCCTGGGAATATTCAAGTTGCTGATGATGGACGTTATATTGCTATGGATTTTGGCATTATGGGCTCTTTAAATGAGAATGATAAGAACTACCTAGCACGTAATTTTTTAGCTTTTTTTAAGCGTGACTATCATGATGTGGCTCTTGCCCATATTGAATCTGGATGGGTACCTAAAGATACCTCTATTGATGAATTTGAAAATGCAATACGCTCTGTATGTGAGCCTATCTTTAACAAGCCTCTAAAGGAAATCTCATTTGGCCGCTTATTGATTAGATTGTTTCAGACGTCGAGACGATTTAATATGGAAATTCAACCACAACTCACAATGCTTCAAAAAACTCTTTTAAACGTAGAAGGCCTTGGTCGAAACCTAGATCCTGATTTAGACTTATGGAAAACTGCTGCACCATTTTTGAAAAAATACATGTCTGAACAAAAAGGTATAAAACATATTCTTAAAAACTTAAAAAATGAATTTCCTCATTGGCTTCATCTTACCCCAAAACTGCCAAGACTCATTCATGAGCTTCTCGAACAAAAGATTTTACAAAATAAAAATGCAATTACAAAAGATGATTTTGAAAGCTTCATAAAGTCACAGAAAAATCAAAATCGTTGGTTTAAAATCATCATTTCTTTTATTGGTATTACCTTATTGATAAATTTAATAGTCTTGTTTTATTTTATTAAATAAATTAGGGAACGTTGATTGCTTATTTGGTTTGTATCGCTCTATTTACTAGTTACCATTGGCATCGGTATCTTTGTATCCTCTCGCGTTAAAGATACGAAAGATTATGCTGTAGCTGGTCGTCATCTTCCTCTTCCTGTAGTTACCGCCACAGTGTTTGCAACATGGTTTGGCGCTGAAGCCATTTTTGGAGTCTCTTCAACTTTTGTAAAGGAAGGTTTAAATGGAGTTGTAGCTGACCCTTTTGGATCGAGTCTTTGCTTGATTATTGCTGGCCTATTCTTTTCCTCTAAATTATATAAACTAAATATCATCACTTTAGGAGACTTCTATAAAGCAAGATATAACAGAACTATTGAAGTTTTAACAACGATTGCCATTGTTATTTCATACTTAGGTTGGGTAGCAGCCCAAATTAAAGCGCTTGGATTGATATTTAATCTTATTACACATCAATTTATTAGCGAACAAGTGGGTATGATTATTGGGACATTAATCGTACTTACTTTTACAACATTTGGCGGCATGTTATCTGTAGCTATTTTAGATTTCATTCAAATGATCGTAGTTATTGGTGGCCTTCTTTATATTGCAAATGCAATTTCTCACTTAACAGGTGGGATTAGACCCGTCATTGAAACTGCGGCTATCCATCATAAATTAGATTTTTTTCCTAAAGGGAATATTTGGACATGGGTCACTTTTTTTGGCACATGGATTACTATGATGCTTGGATCAGTTCCACAACAGGATGTATTTCAACGAGTCACATCTGCTAAAACTGCAAAGATCGCCTTATATGGCTCTATACTCGGAGCATTAATTTATTTTACATTTACATTTGTACCAATGTTTATTGCCTACTCTGCTACTTTAATTGATGCAGATTATTTTAATGGTCTTGTGAATACAAATTCACAACACGTTTTACCAATGCTTGTTCTTAATTACATGCCGCTATTTGCACAAGTGATATTTTTTGGAGCAGTTTTATCAGCCATTATGAGCTGCTCATCAGCAACACTTTTAGCGCCTTCTATTACTTTTGCAGAAAATATTGTAAAAGGATATTTTCCAAAAATAAGTGACAAACATTTACTTAAAATTATGAGAATTACACTTGTATGTTTTTCTTCTATTGTTTTACTTTATGCACTCAGTTCAAATCTTTCAATTTTTGGTATGGTCGAATCTGCATATAAAATTACGCTTGCAGGTGCATTTGTACCATTGGTCTTTGGCGCCTTTTGGAAAAAGGCAAACAGTCAGGGAGCGCTCATGGCTATTATTGGAGGCGTCGGTTCTTGGTTGTTTGTTGAATTTTTTCTAGGGGACAATACACCAATACCGGCACAGCTTATTGGCTTAGCTAATAGCGTTATTGGAATGGTTCTCGGATCTTTACTTCCCAATATCATAAAAGAAGCGAACAAAATCAAAAGTTAAGTTTGACACTTGGGGCAAAAAAAACTTGATCGCTGAGCAATAATTTTACTCACAATAATCGATTTGCAGGCTCGGCAAGGTTTTCCTTTTCTTCCATATACAGCATAAGTTTGCTGAAAATAGCCAGACTGTCCATTTACATTATAAAAATCTCTCAACGAACTACCTCCTAATTCGATAGCTTTATAAAGTGTCTCTTTAATAAATTTCACGATTTTCTTACATTCATTTAAAGAAACATCCTTTGCCAGTCTAGTCGGTAGTACCTTCGCCTTAAATAAAGATTCACTTGCATAAATATTTCCGACACCTACAACAATATGACTATCCATAATAATATTTTTAATAGTAGTTCTTTTATTTTGTACTTTTGAAAATAAATATTTATCAGTAAAAAATTTTTCTAAAGGCTCAGGGCCTAATTTTGAAATTAAAAAATGTTGATTGATATCTCCATCTATCCAATGAAAAGATCCAAATCTTCTAGGGTCCGTGTATCTTAAAATATTTTTTATATCTTGAAATTGAATATCAACATGATCGTGCTTTTGCGGAAGAATATCATTCTTTAAAAGCTCGAGTCGTCCAGACATCCCCAAATGAATCATGAGATGACCGCTCACAGTTTCAATAAGAATATATTTGGCGCGCCTTTTTATGGCTAGTATTTTTTGATTAGGGAGTGTTTTTTTTAAATGTGATGGAATTGGCCATCTCAATGATGTGTTTCTAACAACAATATTCTTAATAGTTTTTTGGAGTATAGGTTGCAACCCCATACAGGTAATTTCAACCTCAGGAAGTTCCGGCATAAATTAATTAATTTTTTGGCTTTTCGACTGGCGGATTCATCATGGTAAATCCAATATCACTTCCAAAATGATATAACAAACCCTCATCTACCCTGAAAAGCTGGGTCTCAGGAGATTCTTGAACCCGAAGAAAAGTAATTTTTTTTCCGTCTACAGTGCGAATATCAAAACTCTTATATGGGACTCTTAAATCTAGTGAAAATTTTTCTACTGACCTTGCTTGGTTTTTAACCCAGGCCATATCAAACCATTCTGCCATTTCATCTTGCTTAAAAGAATTACCTTCATTAGCTTTCCATTCATCTTTATTACGGGTCAATTTAAGATGTTTAGATTGCCATTGTTCAAGGCGAGAAAAATCAAATTCTTTGATTTGTTCAGCTCGACTTAAAGGTGATTTATCAATGAGCTCAATGGGCTGTATAGACGCTGATTCTGAATAAGCACCACTAATAAGATAAACACTTCCTTTAAATAATAGATATTGATCTTCGGTGACTGAGTTATATGTACCAAAAACAAATTCTTCTTCCAAGCCCTTATGGATAAGCTTTAATTTCACAGCTGGCTTATCTAATCCATATTTAGCTAAATCATTAGAGGGTAATTTTTCACTACTCGATGTTGCAACGATAGAAATAATTTTCTGAACTAAAAATTGATCTGCTCGACCTTTGATTGGTTCAAGCATGTCCCAGTTATCATTATTTTTTTTAAAAATAACCGGGGCTCTTGATGGAAATTCAATCTTCACAACATCAAAATCACCTAAGCTAAGTGTGCTAACTTCAAATTGCTTTGTTTGCTTTGTTTGTGTGGGCTTAAGAAATAAAAAAAGTGAAATCGATAAAACAACTAAAAGCAAAAAAATATTAATAAGCCAACGATTTTTCATATTAAGCTTTTCTACGTTTAAGCCAGAAAAATATGCCTAAAACAAAAATTCCGATAGGAATGAAATATTGGAAGCTGTGAAATACTGTCCATGCAATTAAAACAGAAGTATTATCGTTTGGAATAGTCACGTTTACATCTTTTAGTGGCATTGGCTGAATTGAGATGAGATTATCATCCCCAGTCAACCAATTAATCATATTAATACCAAGGTCTAGATTACCACCGGTTGTAATAAAGGTATTGGATAAGAAATTTCCATTGCCAACTACTACGACTCTTTGACCTTTTTTACCGTAAGTTCTCTGAAGCGCTACTGCAATATTAATAGGGCCTGGTTTGTCTTTATTTTTATCAAAAGTTGATTTCTGATTTGCGGCAGATTGCGTAGATTCTAGCCAGCCATTTGGAGAAACTTCAATAAGCTTACTGACCTCCCAACCGTTATCTAATGTACCTTGCGCATTTACCTCATGCGCATTAGAAAAAAGTGTTCTAAGCATAAAATTTTTAGTAATGGCATGTTCGCCATACGCAGATGCAAAAGAAACATTTTCATCGGCGCCTTCGACTTTGACTGTTGGATCCACAACATGGCCATTGGAAACGGTGAGTCCAAGATAAGTAGCCACCTCTTCTAAACCATGAAAATTATTATCATCAAGAAGCCAAAGTAAATTTCCACCTGACTCTAAAAACTTTTTAATTTTTTTTGCTTCAATAGGGGAGATATTTTTTTGTGGGCTAGCTATAACTAACATAGAACCGTTTAGAGGCACTTCAGATTCAACAGTAAGATTTGGATTTGCAA
>DOEL01000092.1 GCA_003533095.1 Methylophilaceae bacterium
ACAACCACTGGAATTGTTTTGATAGATGGCATATCAAAATATTCCACACCATGTATTGTTTCATTCGAACAAAAGTGAATGTAGGCTGCAGATGGATCAATTTTCCAATCTTTAGGGTCAGGTGCTTTTGCATAACCAATAGCTTCGGAAGAAGCAGCAATAGAGACGTCTCCAAAAGGCAAAGCGTCTTGATAAGAACGCTTAGACCAATATCCACTCACAATATAATTTGCTTTTTTTCCGTTGAGAAGATTTAAAGGCACCATGGAGTTTTGAGCGATCGCACCTCCTTGAAGAAAAAGTACCTTGTAATTTTTGGGGACATTGAAAAGAGATCGAAAATCACTTTCTACTTTTTCAATAATCGACATGTAATGTTTACCACGATGCGACATTTCCATGACAGACATGCCAGAACCATGCCAATCAAGCATCTCACTTTGCGCACGAAGCATGACTGACTTTGGGAGTACTGCCGGTCCTGCTGAAAAGTTATATGTACACTTCATGATGAACTTAAAAAAGCTAGTCCTCTAAATCATCATCAGCTTCTACAATCTTTTCAAGACCTGATAATTTTTCGTTTTCGCCTAAATTAATTAATGTAACACCTTGCGTTGCCCGACCAAGTTCACGAATTTCACTGACACGCGTGCGAATCAGCACACCACCTGTTGTAATTAACATAATTTCATCTTCATCACTCACAAGTTTTGCAGCAACGACAAGACCATTACGCTCACTGACTTGGATCGCTTTAACCCCTTGTGTGGCTCGGCCTGAATGCCTAAAGTCAGATAATACAGTTCGTTTTCCATAACCATTTTCAGTAGCCACAAGCATAGATTGTTGATCATCACTTGCGATAAGGAGTGATAGTACTTGCTGGTCTTCTTGTAATTTCATGCCTCGAACACCACGTGTATTTCGACCCATACTTCTCACATCTTCCTCATCAAACCAGACGGCTTTACCACCATTTGAGACTAAAACAATATCGTTAGAACCATCGGTAATTTCAGCGCCAATCAAAAAGTCATTTTCATCAAGATTAATCGCAATAATGCCTGACTTACGTGGGTTTGAAAAATCAGTAAGTGGCGTTTTCTTAACTGTACCTAGTGCTGTTGCCATAAAAATATAATGCTTATCATCAAATTCTTTGACGGGCAGAATTGCATTTATTTTTTCGCCTTCTTGAAGCGGAAATAAATTCACAATGGGTTTACCACGGCTCGTGCGGCTTCCTTGAGGCACCTCATACGCCTTTAACCAATATACTTGGCCGCGACTTGAGAAACATAAAATATTGTCATGTGTATTTGCTACAAACATTTTGTCAATAAAATCATCATCTTTAGTGGTCGCTGCTTGCTTACCTCTGCCCCCACGTTTTTGTGCGCGATATTCCGCTAATGCCTGTGACTTGATATAGCCTGTATGTGAAAGCGTCACCACTACATCTTCAGCTGTAATTAGATCTTCGGTTGATAGATCGAGGGCATTCTCAACAATTTCACTTCGACGTTTATCACCATACTGTTCTTTAATTGCTTTTAGTTCATCCGCAATAATTGCAGTCACTCTTGCAGGCGTTGCTAAAATATCAAGAAGATCGGTAATAACATTCATGATCTCTTTGTATTCGTTAACAATTTTTTCTTGTTCTAGACCAGTTAAACGTTGCAATCTTAATTGAAGAATTTCTTGTGCTTGAATATCAGATAATTTGTAACCTGATCCAACTAATCCAAATTCTTTCGATAATCCTTCAGGTCTAGAAAATTCCATTGCAGCACCTTTGAGCATGCCTTCAACCACAGCAGATTTCCAAGTGCGCGCCATCAATTCCTTTTTAGCATCCGGTGGTGTGGGTGCTGCTTTAATAATCTTAATCATCTCGTCAACATTAGCTAATGCAACGGCTAAACCTTCTAAGATATGGCCACGTTCGCGAGCTTTTCTTAATTCGAACACCGTTCTTCTTGTAATGACTTCGCGACGATGTCTTAAAAAGGCATCAAGAATTTGTTTGAGGTTCAGAAGTTTTGGTTGGCCATCAATGAGCGCCACCATGTTCATACCAAAACTATCTTGAAGTTGTGTTTGCTTATAAAGATTATTTAAAATGACATCAGGATTTTCTCCACGCTTTAGTTCAATGACAACACGCATGCCTGATTTATCAGATTCATCTCTTAAATCTGAGATACCTTCAATTTTTTTATCATTAACGAGTTCAGCAATTTTCTCGATAAATGTTTTTTTATTAACTTGGTAAGGAAGCTCATCAACAATAAGCGCTTCTCGATTACCTTTATCTAGTTTTTCGACGTGTGTTCTACCACGCATGACCACGCGACCACGGCCAGTTCTATAGCCCTCTTTAACACCTGAAGTCCCATGAATAATACCTGCTGTTGGGAAGTCTGGTGCTGGCATTAACTTAATTAATGCATCAATGGATGACTCTGGTTTTTCAAGAAGTAATAAGCATGCATTCACCACTTCATTTAAATTATGAGGCGGAATATTAGTCGCCATACCCACTGCAATGCCGGCACTTCCATTAATAAGCAGGTTGGGAATACGCGCTGGCATAATAAGAGGTTCTTGCTCTGAGCCGTCGTAATTAGGACCAAAATCAACAGTTTCTTTATCAATATCTTCTAAAAGCTCATGGGCTATTTTAGACATACGAATTTCTGTATATCGCATAGCAGCCGCATTATCGCCATCTACCGAACCAAAGTTACCCTGACCATCAACTAACATATATCGCAAGCTAAAGTCTTGCGCCATTCGAACGATCGTATCGTATACAGCTGTGTCGCCGTGAGGATGATATTTACCGATAACATCACCCACAATACGCGCCGATTTTTTATAAGGTTTATTAAAGTCGTTACTAAGTTCATGCATTGCATAAAGAACACGACGATGCACGGGCTTTAATCCATCTCTTACATCAGGGAGTGCTCGACCCACAATTACGCTCATCGCGTAATCAAGGTAAGAGCGTTTCATCTCATCTTCAAGGCTGATTGGGATGGTTTCTTTAGCAAATTGATTCATAGGATTTAGATCGGAAAAGCGTCGTGTAGGGAAAGAGTGTAGATCTCGGTGGTCGCCGTATCA
>DOEL01000061.1 GCA_003533095.1 Methylophilaceae bacterium
CTTGATGATTAGTTTCAAGATCCCCATGTGAGGATAAAAGTGCCAATAGAGGAACTAAAGTCTCGGGAAGCGCGGTTCCTATAGCCGCAAAAATTGATCCTGTAACGCCTTCAGAAATTTTTAGTTTCTCTCCTAAATGTTCAAGCGCATTGGTAAATATCTCAGCTGAGACTAAAATAACCAATAACATGAAACATAATTTTAAAAAAATCATTTCAATCCTTTAATTTTAATGATGCATAATTAACAATGCTTTCACCCATAGTAATCAATGATGCTGGATTTGCGAATAAGGCAAAAATTATATTATCGCCCAACTTTGATAGCCGACCCAGCAAGTCTGATATAAATTTAATTGTAATTCATAATATTAGTCTTCCACCCAGAATTTATGAGGGAAATAATATTATTGATTTATTTACAAATAAACTTAATCCTGAAAATCATGAATACTTTAAATCTATTTCAGATTTAAAAGTATCTTCTCACTTTTTGATTAGAAGAGATGGGTCGCTTTTTCAGTTTGTATCATGTCTAGACCGCGCTTGGCACGCTGGCGAATCTTGCTGGAATCAAATTAATAATTGTAATGATTTCTCAATTGGCATTGAGTTAGAGGGAAGTGATTATGATACTTTTGAAACCAAGCAATACTCTTGCTTAAAAGAATTAATTCAATCCTTAATAAACGTTTACCCTATTAAAGATATTGTAGGGCATTCTGACATTGCACCATCTAGAAAAACTGATCCAGGTCCCTATTTTGAATGGGATAAAATAAATAATTGTTTTGATCAATTAATAAATAAAAATTAATTTCTGCCAATTATTTTTTGCACAATTAAACTTACAACAATATCACCTTCGACATTTACTGCGGTTCTGAATGTATCAAGCAGGCGGTCAATCGGCAATAAAATTGCAAGCGCTTCCAAAGGAAGCCCTACCGATTGCAAAACCATAGCCATAGTTACCATGCCAGCACTTGGAATTCCAGGGGCGCCAATTGCACCTATCATGGCAGTAAAAAAAACAATAATTTGTTGTCCTATCCCCAAATCAATCCCAGATAGATTTGCAATAAATAAGGCAGCAGATGCCTCATAAAGCGCTGTTCCATCCATATTCATTGTTGCCCCAATTGGTATAACAAACCCAGCAATATCAGATTTCACTTTTAAATTGTTTTCAACAACTCTCAAAGTAATTGGGATTGTCGCACTGCTGGAACTGGTTGCAAAAGCAGTGGCAATTGCTTCTCTCGCACCATGCCATAACTTAAATATATTTATTTTTGTAAAAAAATAAAGCAGTAAAGGTAAAACAACTATTCCATGGAAAAGTGTCATCCCAATAATTACTATTATAAATTTCGATAGAGTGATAAATAAATCTGGAGATTGCTGAGCAATTAATTTAATAATGAGAGCTGCAATACCATAAGGTGAAAATTTTATAATCCAGGATATTATCTTCATGCAAATACCCAGCAAACCATTGAATAATTTTTTTACCTCAATAAATTTTTTATCTCCTTTAGCAATGGCGAGACCTACCAATATCGAAAATGTAATTACGCCTAAAATATTTCCTTCGGTCATTGCTTTAAATGGATTCACAAAAATACCACTAAGAAATTGTTTGAGAAATAATGGAAGTGAAATTGAAGAAGAGTGAAAGTTATTTAATTGTTCACTGAATATAGACAAAGACATGCCTTGTCCAGGCCCAAATAAATTCATTGATCCAAGACCCAATATAATTGCCAGTGCCATGGAAATGAAAAAAAATAAAAATGTTAAAAACCAAATCTTTGAAGATTGCTTATGTGAACTAAGATTGGCAATACCCACAGATATGGAAAAAAATATTACTGGAATCAAAACCATTTTTAGAGACGAAATGAATATATCCGCTATTAGATCGGCTACATAGATAAATGAATCACTTCCAATCGATGATGGATTGAGCTTAATATAAAAGCCAAATAGTAACCCAGCAAATACCCCTATTAAAATCTGATGATTCGTTGTTTTTTTCATTTTGTTATTCTATTCGCTCAAGAACTGCGGCAAAAAAACCATCTGTTTTTTGATTGTTCGGAGTCAATTTTAAAAAGTTACCGGTAGAGAGAGGTATTTGATTTTTTATTAAAATATCATCAACAGAAATAGATTTAAAATTTTCATTTTGTTTTAAAAAAGCTTCAACAATAAGCTCATTTTCTTTTTTCAAAAGACTGCATGTAGAATAAATTAAACGGCCTTCTTTTTTTACTAACTTTTTAGCTTCCTCAAGAATGGCTAATTGTTTAACGTTGAGCTCATCTAGATCTTGAATAGAATTTTTCCATTTTAAATCTGGATTTCTCCTAAAGGTACCAGTTCCACTGCATGGAACATCAGCAAGTACCCGATCAAATTTTCCATGTAATTTTTTTAATTTTGTATCTTTTTCATTTTTTATTTTTTGTGCAAATAAGTTTGATAATCCTGATTTTTTTAATCGCTTTCCCAAATTTGCAATTCTTTTTTCAGAAATATCATAAGCATATATGCGTCCAGTATTTTTCATAATTGCCCCTATTGCCAAACTCTTTCCTCCAGCCCCAGCACAAAAATCTGCAACCATCATTCCTCTTTTTGCATCTACTACAAAGCTTAGTATTTGACTACTTTCATCCTGAACTTCTATCTTTCCTTCCACGAACAGTGGATTTCGACTTAATGATGTCCCTCTAGAAATTCTTATGCCATGAGGGGAATATGTCGTTGCTTCAATATCAGTTACTTCTTTTGCAAGTAATTTAATTAATTCATCTCTGCCAATCTTTACTGTATTCACTCTTATATCTAATTTGGCAGGCTCAAGAAAACTTCTACCCAGAATTATTGCTTCATCTATACCGTATTGTTCAACTAATAAATCCCAAAGCCAGTCAGGTAAACTTAATTTTTCTGGCCATGTATATTTGTCTGTATCTTTTGATTTTAGTGATTTTGCCCATTCTATTTCTTCTTTATTTAAACTACGCTCTAAGTCACGAATACTTCTACCTTCAATTTTTATTAGCCATGAAATCACGAGCTTTTTAAAATTTTCATCATCTTCATTTATTTTTTTTAAAAATCTTAATCGCCTGAGGATGCCGTAGATACATTCGGCAATTTCTCCTCTATCTTTTTGTCCTAGCTCACCATGCTGTCTGAAATAGTTACTTAATTTCATATCTGCGGGCCCATTAAAATCTAATGTTTCACCCAAAATATTTGCACAATGTTGAATTAAATTTAGGTTTAGCATACTTAAGGCTCTAAACTTTCAGTTTCAATTTTTTTTGCAGACTGGTCCAAAATACTGCCATCTTTTTCTGTCTTTCTTATTTTGACAGGAAGATATTTGTAATCTTTTGCAAGCCACAAATCAATTCTTTCCTCGTTGATATAATTAAATTTAGCTATATGCATAGTTGAGATCTTATCTGTTTCAGTCTCAATAACTTCATCCCCAACATAAGCATAATCATATGACTTATAATTTTTTCCATTTGTAATGTAAATTTTCATTTTGGTTAAAGGAGGCTCAAACATAAACTGATACATGAAACTTAACATATCTTGCGATCCTTCGAGAATCTCGAATTCACTTACTTTTCCATTTATTGTAGTAATTACTTTTTTTGCATCCCAATCAAAGCTTGCCAGATTATCTATTTTGCTACCAAATTGATAATGATAATTTGTTGGTTTTAATCCATCTTCTGTAACAAATCCCTCGCTTGTTTGAATTAATTTATTCCAATAAAAAAGCGATACAAAGCCTTTTGCTTCAACTTCATTTCTAATACTATAGTGATTATTCTGATCTAATAAATACACTGTTCTTGCTGCCCCTACCGGCGAACTATCTAGACTTCTTCTTACATCATAATCAATAACCACTCTCTTATATTGAATTTCTTTTTTTCCACTACTTTGTGAAGTTTCATTTAAATCATTATTTTGAATATATTGACTTAAATCATTTATCGAATTTTCTTTTACTTTGTTTGAATTGTTATCCATCTGCTTATTCTTTTTAGGTATAACTAATTTTTTCTTTTTTATTACTTCTTCCTTCTTTTCAGGACTTTCAAGATGACTCTCAATAACAATATTAAGATTGTCTGAATTTTTTAAAAAAAATGGGTTGTATATATCAATACCCCCCAGCAAAAAAAGATGAATTAAAATTGAAACACAAATGGCTAGCAAAAATTTTACATGATTACTTTTTAGTATTTTTTTTATAATTTTAAATCTCATTGAGATCTATATTTGCGTATGTCAAATTTTGCTCTAGTGTCGAACCATTTTTTTCTTGATAGCGAATACGAACTGGCAATTTATAAAGTTTATTATTTAACCATAATTGAGTTTCTGGCCTTCCATCCCTTTCGGCTAGACTTTGAATGGAAGTGGTCTCAAAATTTACATCGCCTAATGAAAGCAATACCTTTTTATCAGTGATCCTAAATTGATATTTTTTATACTTTTTACCTGTAGCAGCTGCAAATTCAATCGTAGGTTCTTCAAAATTTTCATAATTAAATTGATATAAGTAACTAATTAAATCTTGTGTTTTGTTTTCTATGCTTTCTTTTGTGTCACTTCCTTTATAACGAGTAATTAATATTTGACTGTCCCAATCAAAATCAACAATTGCATCTTTACTCGCATTATTTCCTTGATGAAGTTCAAAGTGTTTTGGCTTTAAGCCCTCAGGTGAAATAATGCCTTCACTTATCAATACACGATCTCCAAATAATGCATAAAGACCAATACCTTTTGTAGCGCTCTCAATTCGATATTTACCAGTTTCATCAGTCACAAATTTTTCAATGACGGTGCCCACTAGCTCTCCATTTTGAGTGAGCTCGTATTTCAACTCTAAATTACTAGGAAGTTCTTTCGAAAAAGCTAAGGTATCAAATATAAATAAAAAAAATACTAGCCACTTTTTGGATGGCAATAATTTTTTCATATCTAGATTAAATCACCATGGTAGGATTTTCATTAGATTCGCGCTTTCTAATGACGCCTATTTCATACACTGTCTCATTAAATTCTTGTAAGATCTGTTTTGCTTTGGCGACGTCCTTTCGATCCATGACGATAGCCATTCCTATTCCACAATTAAATGTTCGATAAAGTTCTGCGTTAGGAATATTTCCTTTTTCTTGAAGCCATTGAAAAAGTTTTGGTAATGGCCAGCTTGATGATTGAATTTCTGCCATCAAATCTTCTTCTAAAATACGCGGGATATTCTCAGTAATACCGCCGCCCGTGATGTGCGCCATCCCTTTAATTTCAATCGTCTCTTTGAGTTTAAGAATCGATTTTACGTAAAGTCTTGTGGGCTCCATTACAATATCCTTTAATGTTTTTCCATCAAAAGGACCTAAAAAATCAGCTTTTTCATTGCTGATAATTTTCCTAATTAAAGAATATCCATTTGAATGAGCTCCACTAGAAGCAAGACCAATTACTACATCGCCAGGTTGAATTGTTTTGCCATTAATGATTTCACTTTTTTCTACAACACCTACTGCGAATCCAGCTAAATCATATTCACCTTCAGGGTACATGCCCGGCATTTCTGCTGTTTCTCCACCTACAAGAGCACATCCAGATTGAGCGCAACCCTCTGCAATACCTTTAATAACTTGAGATGCTGTTTCTACGTCAAGTTTTCCACATGCAAAATAATCGAGAAAGAATAAGGGTTCAGCACCTTGAACCAATATGTCATTAACACTCATAGCAACCAAATCAATTCCAACTGTGTCATGTTTATTCAATTCAAAAGCTAATTTAAGTTTTGTGCCAACACCATCAGTACCTGAAACTAAGATAGGCTCTTTGTATTTTTTAGGAACTTCAAACAAAGACCCAAAACCTCCAATTCCACCCAAAACCTCTGCTCGCATGGTTTTTTTGGCAAAAGGCTTAATTCTCTCAACAAGCTGATCTCCTGCCTCAATATCTACTCCTGCATCCTTATAACTGATGGATTGGTTATCTTTTTTTTCATCATCTTTATTCAAAAGATTAACTCTCTTTCATTAAACATTTGGGTTAGTCGTTATAATTGAAATTTTAACCGAAATATATTTTAAAGATGTGCATAATTAAAGCTATCTTTACCTAAATAAGCTTTTCCATAGATATGAAACAGATGCTATTAGCCCTATCTCCAACACCGAAACAATCTTTTGAAAATTTTGTAGTTGGTCAAAATATCGAAGTAGTTCATACCTTAAAGCAAATCATCTCAAATAAATTACCCATTCAATTTATATATCTCTGGGGCAATGAAGGCTCAGGCAAATCTCATTTAGCTCATATTGCCTCGGATCATGGATTTATCATTCATGATGATGTTCATTTACTCGATGAACTAGGTCAAATCGAATTATTTAACACATACAATAGATGCAAAGAGTCCAATCAAAATATGTTAGTAACAGGGCTCTACTCTCCCCTCCAAATGAAATTAAGGGATGACTTAGCAACAAGACTTGCTTGGGGTGTTACTTATGAAGTGATAGGTCTATCTGACGAGGAAAAAAAATTAGCGCTTTTAAAACATGCTGATGAGAGAGGAATGAAGCTCAACATGGAGATTATTGATTATTGTCTAAAATATCTAAAACGAGATATGCCAAATTTATTTTCTATATTAGAAGCTTTGGATAAATGGTCTTTAACTTACAAAAGACCCATTACGCTTCCGTTACTTAAAGAAATTATCGAAGCTAATAAGATGTAGCTTATTGACGAATAAGGTAATCGAAAGCGCCAAGAGATGCTTTTGACCCTTCCCCCATCGCAATAATAATTTGCTTGTAAGGGACAGTTGTTACATCGCCTGCTGCAAATAGCCCTGGTAATGAAGACTGATTATGATGATCAACTATAATTTCGCCAAACTTTGATAAATCTACAGTATTTTTAACAAAATCCGTATTTGGCAATAATCCAATCTGAATAAAAACACCCTCGAGCTCAATAGTTTTCTTCTCGTTTGATTTGCGATCCAAATAAATCAAGCCGCTTACCTTATCCGTACCAATCACTTCGGTAGTTTGGGCATTTAATACGACATCAACATTGGATAAGCTATAAAGCCTTTTCTGCAAAATATCGTCAGCTTTGAGTTCAGATGCAAATTCAAAAAGGGTGACATGCCCAACAATATTTGCAAGATCAATTGCAGCTTCAACACCAGAATTTCCACCGCCTATCACAGCAACATGTTTACCTTTAAATAGAGGACCGTCACAGTGAGGGCAGTATGCAACGCCCTTCCCTTTGAATTCTTTTTCACCGGGCACATTTAATTCTTTCCATCTTGCACCAGTTGCAACAATCACTGATTTACTTTTAAGTTTTCCACCATTTTCAAGTTCTACTTCAAATAATGAATTTAAATCATTTTTTTGAATACTTTTTGCACGTTGCAAATTCATAATATCAACTTCATATTCTTTTACGTGCTCTTCAAGTGCTGCAACTAATTTTGGTCCTTCCGTTGCTTTCACAGATATAAAATTTTCTATACCCAATGTATCCATCACTTGACCACCAAAACGTTCAGCAATAATTCCTGTGCGTATGCCTTTACGTGCGCTATAAATCGCAGCTGATGCACCCGCTGGCCCTCCACCGATTATTAAAACATCATAAGTTTCTTTTTTTGATAATTTTTCCGCTTCTTTTAAGCTTGCACTCGAATCAATTTTATTAACGATTTCATCTAGCTCCATTCGGCCTTGTCCAAAAGACTTTCCATTAAGATAAATAGTGGGCACAGCCATGATCTGCTTATCTTCAATTTCTTTTTGGAATAAGGCACCATCAATCATTACATGAGAAATATTGGGATTAATGATAGACATTACATTTAATGCCTGCACTACATCGGGACAATTATGGCAACTTAGTGAAATATAAGTTTCAAAATGAAATTTGCCTTCAATATTTTTAATTTGTTCTATTTTTTCAGCATCTATTTTTAAAGGGTAACCACTGGCTTGAAGAAGTGCTAACACAAAAGACGTAAATTCATGCCCTGATGGAATACCTGCAAAAGTGATACCTGTAGGTTCCTTTTCTCTATTAACTTCAAAGGAGGGAATTCGTTTAGAAACATCTGTCACTTTACTTAAAGTAATCTTTTCCGACAAAGATGCAACTTCTTCGAGCATCTCTATCATTTCATTAGACGACGGATTTTCATCAACATAAGCTACAAGCTTTATTGGGTTAATAAGCCT
>DOEL01000086.1 GCA_003533095.1 Methylophilaceae bacterium
ATTGAAATAACCCAAAAGGTAAATATATGGATAAAAATGACTTAAACACGAATTTATCAAAAGTTAAGGATTTGGCGACTGAAGCAGCCATTAAGTCTTTAATTCCTCAAGAAAAAAAGCCAAAGAAACCAGATGAGAAAACTCCGATTCGACGCTGGCTTGAATCTAATTCTGATTGTGCTTAAAAAATATGACTATTGAAACTGTCTATCTTGCTGGTGGTTGTTACTGGGGTCTTGAAGACTTACTAAGTAAGATTCCTGGTGTTATTGAAACCTCAGTCGGTTTTTCCGGAGGACACGTTAAAAATGTGTGTTATCGGGAAGTGTCTACCGGAACTACTGGTCATGCAGAAACAGTGAGAGTTATGTTTGATAAAGACATAATAAGCTTTAAAGAATTATTGCTGTTTTTCTTTAAAATACATGATCCTACAACACTCAATCAGCAAGGGAATGACATAGGTACGCAATATCGTTCTGCAATTTTTGCAACAACGCAAGAACAAATCTTAGAAGCGGAGGATTTGATAAAGAAAATTGATCTTTCAGGAATTTTAAAAAATAGAATTACGACTGAGGTTAACACCTTTACTTCATTTTTTCCTGCTGATGAAAACCATCAGAAATACCTACAAAAATATCCTGATGGCTATACCTGCCATTTTTTAAGAGATATCAACATTAAAGTTTAAATTATTTACTTTGCTTTGATCGCCAGTAAAGAGGTTGATCGTCTGAATTTGTGAAGATATAAATAGCTTCTTTTTTTAAATTTTCCAGGACTGCATCTTCTGATATATCGCCGTCTTTTGCTTTTTGCTGAATGACTTTAGTTTTTTCATTAACCCAAAGTGGATTTTCTTCAAAACCATTTTCCTCCATACAGTTACGCATCACCATTGCCTTGTCACCTAAAATTTCATACTTTTGAAATTCAACAATAGCTTGTCTATTTGCAACTGATTTTTCAGCAATACCTAGACAAAAATTACCCTTATCTTCAAGTAGTGTTTTTTCTCGAGGAGTATTTGATTTTGATGAATGGACATTTAAAAAAATCAAACCAATTATTAATATAAGAAAAAGAATAATAGAAAATAGATAAATTTTTTTCAAGCGCATTAACCTCTAGTCATATATCAGTGGGTGTCTAAGCAGTTATTTAAATTTTAAGATATTTAATCTTAAAATAAATAATAATAAAACTATTACAGCATATATTAGTGGCTCAGTTATATCCTTCTTAACAAGCCACATAAAGTGAAGCACACCTAAAATTGCGATGAGATATATAAGACGATGTAATCTCTTCCAATGAGCTTTAAGCCTACGAATCATCTTATCTGAAGAGGTCAAAGCTAGAGGCAATAATAAAAGCCAAGCTAAGAAACCAACTAATACGTATCGATGTTTAACGATATCATTTTTAATATCAGTGATAGCAAATTGATAATCGATACCCACATAGCAAAGTAAATGAATAGATGCATAAAAGAAAACAAAAAGGCCTAGCATTCTTCTATATAAAATCCATTGACTGATTCCTGTGATTTTTCTTAAAGGGGTCATGCTTAAGGTCAAGCATAAAAAAATAAGCGTCCATTTGCCAAAGTGTCGTTCAATAAATTCAACTGGATTGGCTCCTAAGTTATTTTGAAGAATATCAATACTTAAAGAAAGAATTGGCCATAGACTTAATGTAAAAATTAAACGCTTGATATATATTTGATTAAGTTTCAAAACGACTTAGAAGTTTTTGTTTAAATCCATACCTTGATAAAGGTGCGCTACTTCTTTTTGATAGCCATTAAACATTTGAGTTTTAAGTCTAGGTGATAATAGACTTTCTCCTATTCTTCTCTCCGTCGCTTGACTCCAACGAGGATGATCCACCTCGGGATTTACATTAGCGTAAAATCCGTACTCTTTAGGATTAGCTTTCATCCAGGTAGTGATAGGCATTTTTTCGACTAATCTAATTTTAGTAATTGCCTTAATACTTTTAAACCCATATTTCCAAGGTACAACTAACCTTATGGGAGCACCATTTTGTTTAGGCAAAATTTTTCCATATAATCCTACTGCTAAAATAGTTAAGGGATGCATGGCTTCATCTAATCTTAGACCCTCTGAATAGGGCCAGTCGAGCATGTCATCTCTTTGACCAATCATTTCACTCGGACGCTTAAGCGACACAAATTCAACAAATTTAGCATTGCCCGTTAAAGATATTTTCTTTAGGAGCGCACCTAAAGGAATACCTATCCATGGAATCACCATAGACCATCCCTCAACACAACGAAGCCTATAAATTCTCTCTTCTAAAGGAATCAATTTTATGAGTTCATCTATATCAAGTGTTATAGGTTTTTGAATTGCACCTTCAAATGTAATCGTCCATGGATCTGTCTTTAATTTATCTGCATAGTCATGTGGATCAGTTTTTGATGTACCAAATTCGTAGTAATTGTTATAGCTTGTAATGTCTTTAAAAGAGGATAACTTTTCAGGATCTAAATTTTTTGATGGAGCAAATGAAGGGAGTGAATTAAGGGCAGCAAAACTTTTATTTGTGAATGTGGTTAAGGCCGATGAACCTAAAATTAAACCTAAATTTTTTATAAAATTTCTACGGTCGTGATAAATATGTTCAGGCGTAATTTCTGATGGCATTATTTTTTTGATTTTAAGCACGATTACTTATTTAAATGAATTAAACCCCTAGGCCTGAATATTCTACTCTTTTTGTCAGGATTTCTTTGGGTTTGGTTCCCATAAAATGTGATTGGGCAGAAGGGATAGGTAGGGAAAAGGGGTTAGCCACCGAATTATTTTCAAGTAAAATAAATCCATGAAATCCATCGCCCTCATTGACGTCAATAACTTCTATGTTAGCTGCGAAAGAGTCTTTAACCCCAAACTAGAAGACAAGCCTGTTGTTGTGCTAAGTAATAATGACGGCTGTGCTATTTCTCGCTCTAATGAAGCTAAAGCACTTGGTATTAAAATGGGTATTCCATTCTTTAAGATAAGAGATATCGTTGATAAGGGGGAGGTCACAGCACTTTCATCTAACTACACCTTATACTTAGACATGAGCCATCGTGTCATGTCGCTCTTATCTAAATTCAGTCCTGATCAAGAAGTCTATTCGGTAGATGAATCATTCTTAGACTTAACTGCATTTAAATCTAAAGATCTCATCAAATACGGTCAGCAAATTAAATCTAAAATTAAACAGTGGACAGGTCTTCCTATATCAGTAGGCATAGGCGCTACTAAAACTTTATCTAAGTTAGCGAACCACATTGCAAAAAAGAACCCATCATTCAAAGGGGTATGTAATCTAAATGTCATGGATCAAGACACACTTGATACATGGATGAGTCATATTGCAGTGAATGAAGTTTGGGGTGTAGGTAGATCATTAGCACCTAAACTTAATCAACTTGGCATTATGTCCGTGCTTGATTTAAAAGAGGCAGATCCCGAATACATCCGCCAACAATTTAGTATTGTGCTTGAAAAGACAGTACGTGAATTGAATGGTGTGATGTGTATGGAATTAAAAGATATAGAAGAGCCCAATAAAGAGATTATGGTATCTCGTTCATTTGGAAAACGAGTGGATGATAAGCAATCACTCATAGAAGCTGTCACTTCATATACGACTCGTGCTGCTGAGAGAATGAGAAAGCAAGAATCAGTCGCTAGCTCTATTTATGTCTATATCAGAACAAGTCCTCATGATGATGAAAGACAATATGCTAATGGAGTCAATATTCCTTTATTCCAACCGAGCGATGACACCATGGTATTAACTAATGCTGCTTTATTAGGATTGGATTACATCTATCGTAAGGGCTTTAATTATCAAAAAGCAGGCGTGACTTTATGTCATTTAACCTCCAAGCATAAAATGCAAGGCAACCTATTTAATGACACGATTTCACATTCACGCATGAAAGTGATGGATACGATCAATCAAAGATGGAAAGGTAAGTTGAAGTTAGGCAGTGAGGGTGTAACAAAAGAATGGGAAATGAGATCTCAATTTAAATCAAAAAACTACACGACTAATTGGGATCAACTCATTATTGCGAGTTAGGAAAACTAATAAAATATCCGGAGTCTGGATATTTTAAGAGCCGTACACTATTGAATTTTCGTTGAGCAAATAGGGCAGGTACATTTCCAAGAATGTATAAGCCACTCAAAAGCTTCAGTTTTATTTTTATATTTCATCTTAAATATTATACACAATCACTCATTGCAGATGACCATCTTTGCCAGCAAGCCTTGTCACCTTGTTTGCAGACAAAAACATCACCATCGGTAGTTTTTAACACTTTAACTTTTTCATGTTCTGGAGCTTTATGAGTTTTAAGCTTTTGAGAAGCTTTAACTTGTTGCCTTAATTTTGAGGGCATATATTTTTCCTTTAAATTTTAAGAAAAAAAAGCCTAGTGTGACCTAGGCTTTTTAGTTGTTTTTACTTGTAATAAACAATTACTTGTTCATTACATACATTGTGACTTCAAAGCCAAAACGCATTTCTGTAGCTGCTGGAGTTGTCCACATAGTATTTCTCCTTAA
>DOEL01000090.1:0-3439 GCA_003533095.1 Methylophilaceae bacterium
CAGATTCAATACCGCCTGCTCCGCCTAATAAATGGCCTGTCATTGATTTCGTAGAATTCACAACGAGGTTTTTAGCAAAATCTCCAAACGTGGCTTTAATTGCATTTGTTTCATTAAGGTCGCCAAGAGGGGTTGAAGTCCCATGGGCATTAATATATTGCACATTATCTACATTTACATTTGCGTTTTTTAATGCATTCACTATGGAGCGTCTTGGACCATCCATATTAGGTGCGGTAATATGATAAGCGTCTGCACTCATTCCATAACCTGAGAGCTCTGCATAAACTTTAGCACCTCTTTGTTTTGCATGTTCATATTCTTCAAGCACCATAACGCCAGCACCCTCCCCAATCACAAAACCATCGCGGTCTTTATCCCATGGACGACTTGCAGTTTTTGGGTCGTCATTACGTGATGAAAGAGCTTTTGCAGCAGCAAATCCAGCTACTGATAATTCAGTGATAGCAGCCTCTGAGCCACCAGCCAACATCACATCAGCATCCCCGTATTCGATCATTCGTGCTGCGTCACCAATCGAATGTGTACCTGTTGTGCATGCCGTCACAATAGAGACATTAGGGCCTTTCAAATTGAGCATAATTGAAAGATTGCCAGAGATCATATTGATAATCGTGCCTGGAATAAAAAATGGGGATACCTTACGAACGCCGCCTTCATCAAATACATCACTTGTAGATTCGATTAAGTTAATGCCACCGATACCTGAGCCAACAGACACTCCAATACGCTCACTGTTACTATCAGTAACTTCAATACCAGAATCTTTAAATGCTTCAATTCCTGCTGCGATACCGAATTGAATGAAAGTGTCCATACGACGAGCATCTTTTGGAGCAATACATGAAAGCGGGTCGAAATTTTTGACTTCACCTGCGACTTGAGAAGGGAATGTTGAGCAGTCGAATTTAGTAATTTTACCTATACCCGATTGGCCGTTAATGATATTGGCCCAAGATTCTTTTACTCCTATACCTACTGGAGTAATCAAACCTAAACCGGTGACTACAACTCTTCTCTTAGACATGGATTAAACCTAACCCTTTCACTATTTAGAAAAGGTCAGGCAATATTTGAATTATTTTAAATTTTTGTTGATGTAATCAACAGCTTGCTGAACTGTCGTAATCTTTTCAGCTTCTTCGTCAGGAATTTCACAATCAAACTCTTCTTCTAAAGCCATGACGAGCTCGACTGTATCAAGTGAATCAGCGCCTAAATCATCTACAAATGATGATGTATTTTTTACATCAGCTTCTTTAGTACCAAGTTGTTCTGCAACAATTTTTTTTACACGTTGTTCGATGTCAGACATCCAAAATACCCCTTTTATTTAAGAAATGGCACTGAAGCCATGCGTTATTTTAACAAATCTTGTTAAGAATTTTGTAATAAAGTTAAAAAATAACTTAAATCATTAACATTCCACCATTGACATGAAGGGTCTCACCTGTGATATAAGACGCTTCTTTTGAAGCCAAAAAGCATACGGCAGCACCAATATCCTCTGGATTTCCTAAACGACCTAATGGGACATGATCTAGAAGCTGCTTTTTATGATCTTCTGACAATCCTTTTGTCATATCAGTATCAATGAATCCGGGTGCTACACAATTGACTGTTATACCTCGACTACCAATTTCTTTAGCTAAAGACTTTGTAAAACCAGTAACGCCTGCTTTTGCAGCGGCGTAATTTGTTTGTCCTGCATTACCCATATGACCTACTACGGAGGTAATATTAATAATTCTACCGTAGCGACTTTTCATCATACTTCGAATCAGCGCTTGGCTCATACGAAAAATAGACTTTAAATTAGTTGAGATGACATCATCCCACTCCTCTTCTTTCATGCGCATAAGCAACATATCTTTTGTAATGCCAGCATTATTTACAAGTATTGAAATATCCCCATGCTCTTTAATAATGGCATCTACTGTTTGAAGAATAGCCTCATTATCGTTGACATCTAATTTGATTCCTTTGCCTGCAATATTTTGCGCTTTAAGAAAGGCTGAAATTTTTTGCGCTCCATCTTCTGTTGTTGCAGTGCCAATTACAAAAGCTTTTTGTTTTCCTAAACTTAAAGCAATGGATTGACCAATACCTCGGCTAGCGCCTGTAACAAGTGCAATTTGATTTTCGAGATTAATAAACATATTTTTTCCTAAATAGTTTTATTGTGTAAGTGTTATAAATTCATCTAAAGTATTTTCATTTACAAGTGCAGTACTTTGTAATTCAGTTGAAATACGCTTAGTGAGTCCTGTCAGCACTTTACCTGGACCACATTCTGCAATATGACTAATTTTATTTAATGCAATTTTTTCAATTGTTTCAACCCATCTTACTGGATGACAGAGTTGTTTTGAGAGGGCATCTTTAATTTTGTTTACATCATTATGTTCCATGACATCTACATTATGAATAACCGTAATAGCTGGTTTTTTAATCGTTATATCATTCAAATACTCTCTTAGCTCGCTAGATGCTTTTTGCATGAGAGAACAATGTGACGGGACGCTTACTGGCAAAAGAATGGCACGTTTAGCGCCTTTTGCTTTTGCAACTTCAATGGCGCGCTCAACAGCCAAAACATTACCTGCAATAACCACCTGCCCTGGTGAATTAAAGTTTACAGCTTCAACCACTTCATTTTCTTGGGCTTCTTTACATGCATTCACAACTTCTTCATCACTCATCCCAAGAATGGCAGCCATAGCCCCTACACCTTCAGGGACAGCTTTTTGCATCACATCAGCTCTAAATTTAACAAGTTTTAAAGCGTCTTTGAATTCCATGGCATCTGATGCGACGAGCGCTGAATATTCTCCGAGACTGTGTCCTGCAAGATAACTTGGAATTTTGTCTGTTTTAGATTGCCAAAGACGCCATATTGCTATACCTGCTGTTAAAAGTATGGGCTGTGTATGGGTTGTCTGATTAATCTCTTCGTTAGGCTCGGTAGCCATTTTCCAAAAATCAATATTGAGAACTTCAGAAGCCTCATCAAAAGTTGAACGAATTAATGGATGACCATTAAAATCTGCCATCATGCCAACTGACTGCGAACCCTGACCAGGAAAAATAAAGGAGAATTTATTCATAATTTACTTTATATTTTAATATTAACTATATGATTTTAATACTTAATTAAAGCTGATCCCCATGTAAAACCACCACCAAAAGCCTCCATCAAAAGTGTTTCACCCCTTTTAATTTTATCTTCTCGGATAGCTGTATCTAGGGCCAAAGGGATTGACGCAGCTGAGGTATTGCCATGCCTGTCAATCGTCACAATGACACGATCCATGCTCATATTTAATTTTTTTGCAGTTGCTTCTAAAATTCGAATATTAGCTTGATGAGGCACAAGCCAATCAATATCTGATTTTTCTAATTCATTTATTTCGAGCGT
>DOEL01000090.1:3766-5224 GCA_003533095.1 Methylophilaceae bacterium
CCTTGCATTTCAATAGTAGCTTTTCCTTTTTGATGTGATACACCACTGGGTACCTGAAGTAATTTTTCATAAGCACCATCTGCATGAATGTGGGTAGACAAAATACCAGGCTGATCAGATGCTTCAAGAAGAACAGCGCCACCACCATCCCCCCAAAGAATAGCGTTACTTCGATCAGAATAATCTGTAATGCGTGACATAGTATCAGCACCAATCACTAACACACATTTTGCAGAGCCTGTTTTAATAAAATTATCTGCAACAGAAAGTGCGTAAACAAAACCACTGCAGACTGCTTGAATATCAAACGCCGGGCACAATGACAAGCCAAGCTTTGTTTGAACAATACAGGCTGTACTTGGAAATATTTTATCGGGTGTCGTTGTTGCTACGATGATAAGATCAATTTTATTTGGATTGATACCAGAAACTTCAATTGCTTTTTTAGATGCTTCTACTGCTAAATCACTGGTATATTGATGTGCTGATACAATATGCCTTTCTTTAATGCCCGTCCTAGTCGTAATCCATTCATCAGTCGTCTCAAACATTTTCTCAAGATCGCGATTGTTAAGTATTTTTTCAGGGAGATAACCTCCTGTCCCTATAATTTTTGAATAAATCATAGATGCTCTGACGATGAAATTTCTAAAGGCATTTCTAATTCAAGTTGCTTTTGTATTTTTTCTAATACATTATTTTTTGATTCTTCAATCGCTGTCTGAATTGCAAAAAAGAAGGAATAAGGATCAGCGCCACCATGACTTTTAACCACAATGCCCTTAAGCCCTAAAAAACTAGCGCCATTGTACCTTCTAGGATCAAGTCTTTTTTTGAATCGATTAAGAACAAGTAAAGAAACTAACGCCATAAGCTTTGTAATCCAATTACGTTTAAATTCTTGTGTTAAAAATCGACCCATTAATTGAGCAATACCTTCAGCTGTTTTAAGTGCTACATTGCCAACGAATCCATCACATACAACGACATCGGTCGTGCCCTTAAAAATATCATTTCCTTCAACATTACCATAGAAATTAAGATGGCTGCGACGAAGTAACTCACCCGCCTCTTTAACAATTTCATTTCCTTTGATATCTTCTGAGCCAATATTCAAGAGCCCTACAGAAGGTTTAGGATTGCCAGTGACTGAGCTAACGAGCATGGCGCCCATCACTCCAAATTGTAACAAATGCTCCGCTGTGCAGTCTGTATTAGCACCAAGATCTAACATGTAGGTTGTACCTTTTTGGCTAGGTAGACTTGATGCAATAGCAGGCCTATCAATACCTGGTAACATTTTTAATACATAACGTGCGGTTGCCATAAGTGCACCGGTATTGCCTGCGCTTACACAAGCTTGAGCTTTTTCTTCCTTTATTAAATTAATAGCAACACGCATGGAAGAATCTTTCTTATTTTTTAAAGCACTTTGTGGGGACTCATCCATTTCAACCA
>DOEL01000055.1:0-3284 GCA_003533095.1 Methylophilaceae bacterium
GCTAAGGTGATTGAATAGTTTTAGAGATAAATTTTATATTTAGGCCAGTAGCTCAATTGGTAGAGTATCGGTCTCCAAAACCGAGGGTTGGGGGTTCGAGACCCTCCTGGCCTGCCATTAAAAGAGAGAAGTATTAATGACAGATAAGTTAAAAATTGTTTTTTCATTCTTACTTTTTGTAGCAGGAATAGTTGGGTTTTATCTATTAAATGATCAAGCTTTAGTATTAAGAATGCTCGCCATTCTTGTTGGGCTTGGATTAGCAAGTATAGTTTTTTGGAAAACAGCCCTTGGTCAAAAAACATTTGGATTTATGAATGAATCCATTAATGAAGCGAAAAGAGTTGTATGGCCAACAAGAAAAGAAACAATACAGATGACGATTACTGTATTTATTCTTGTTGCTGTGATGGCAGTTTTCTTGGCGTTAGTAGATATAAGTTTTTCATACACGATTAATTGGTTATTAGGACGGGGTTAGTAATGACGATGCGCTGGTATGCTGTCCAAGCTTTTTCTGGATATGAAAAGTTAGTTCAAAAAGGACTTTCTGAAAGAATTGAGCGATCAAATCTTCAAAATCTTTTTGGCGATATTTTGGTGCCTGTAGAAGAGGTTATTGAAATGAAAGCTGGCCAAAAAACATTAAGTGAAAGAAAGCTATACCCAGGTTATGTTCTCGTTCAAATGGAAATGAATGACGAGAGTTGGCATTTAGTTAAAAGCACACCGAAGGTAACAGCATTTATTGGTGGAAGCGCCTTAAAGCCAACGCCAATTAAAGATAAAGAAGTAGAAATTATTTTACAGCGCATGGATGAGAGCAAAACTAATCCAACGCAAAAACTTACTTTTGAAAAAGGTGAATCGATTCGTGTTATTGATGGACCATTTAAAGAGTTCTCAGGAACCATTGAAGATATTAATTACGAAAAAAATAAACTTAAAGTATCAGTGGTAATTTTTGGCAGAGCAACACCAGTTGAACTTGAGTTTGGTCAAGTAGAAAAAGAAGTTTAGTAGTACAGCAGTAACAATTAACTAGGGAGCTTTCTAAAAAAAGCGCTTGTACCTAATTTAGGAGAATGAAATGGCAAAGAAAATCGTTGGCTATATAAAGCTACAAATCCCAGCCGGCAAAGCTAACCCAAGTCCACCAGTGGGACCTGCGTTAGGTCAAAGAGGCTTAAACATTATGGAGTTTTGTAAAGCATTTAATGCTGCTACACAAACTTTTGAACCCGGATTACCTATTCCTGTAGTGATTACCGCTTTCGCAGACAAGAGTTTTACTTTTGTTATGAAAACGCCACCTGCATCAATTCTAATTAAAAAAGCAGCGAAATTAGAAAAAGGTTCACCAAGACCACATACAGATAAAGTTGGAAAAATTACTAGAGCGCAAGCTGAAGAAATTGCTAAAACAAAAATGGCAGATCTTACAGCAGCTGATATGGACGCTGCAGTGCGAACAATCGCGGGCAGTGCACGAAGCATGGGTATAGAAGTGGAGGGTGTATAAAATGCCATTAAATAAAAGAATTACATCACTGAGATCTAAAGTTGATCGTGATAAATCTTATCCCGTTCAAGAAGGTCTTCAACTTGTTAAAGAAACAGCAACAGCAAAATTTGATGAATCAGTAGATGCAGTTATCAATCTAGGTATTGATGCTAAAAAATCTGATCAACTTATTCGTGGTGCATTAGTGCTTCCAAATGGCACAGGTAAAACAACACGTGTTGCAGTATTTGCTCAAGGCGCCGCAGCTGAAGCTGCAAAAGGAGCAGGTGCAGATATTGTTGGATTTGATGATCTCGCAGAAAAAATTAAAGGCGGCATGATGGATTTTGATGTAGTAATTGCAACGCCAGATGCTATGAAAGTTGTTGGAGCACTAGGACAAGTATTAGGTCCAAGAGGTTTAATGCCAAATCCGAAAGTGGGCACGGTAACACCAGACACAGCTGCAGCAGTTAAAAATGCAAAAGGCGGACAAGTTCAATATAGAACTGACAAGGGCGGTATTGTGCATTGTACGATTGGCCGAGCATCATTCTCTGTTGATCAATTAAAAGGTAATTTAGCAGCATTAATTGATGCAATTAACAAAGCTAAACCAGCAACAACAAAAGGTATTTTTGTAAAGAAATTATCGGTTTCTAGCACGATGGGTGTTGGTGTAAGAATCGATTCAGCAAGTTTAGTGTAAAGAATTAAAAAAAAGCTAAGGCTTTTTTTAAAAAAGAACTTTGGGTTCACCGATATGAAAATATCAGTGAAGCTTTCAAAGACCGTAGGTGCTAACAAGTCTAATTCTAGTGATTTTTTGCTGGAGCCTACGCAGATGGCGGTACCCCTAAAGGATAGCATCCTGATAGAGGTCGCCGTAATGTTGGTATTAAGTTTACTTAATACTTAATTTAACGGAAGGAGAAGACCTTGAGTCTTAATCTTGAACAAAAAAAGGCAGTGGTTGCTGAAGTTAACAAGCAAATCGCGGGCGCTCAAGCAGTTGTTTTGGCTGAAAACCGAGGTATTGGTGTAAGCGAAATGACAGCATTAAGAGTTCAAGCCAGAAAATCAGGAGTTTATCTTCGCGTCTTAAAGAACACATTAGTTCGAAAAGCCGTAGATGGAACTGCATTCTCTGACTTAGCCAATGAAATGGTAGGTCCAATAGTTTATGGCATCTCAACTGATCCAGTTGCTGTCGCTAAAGTACTAAATGAATTTGCCAAATCAAACGACAAGTTTGTTATTAAATCAGGAGCAATGCCGAATAAGGTAATGAGCGCTTCAAATATTGAAGCACTAGCATCATTACCAAGTCGTGAAGAATTACTCGCAAAATTATTGGGAACAATGCAAGCACCAATTGCGAAATTTGTTCGTACACTTAATGAGGTACCAACAAAATTTGTACGTGGTTTAGCAGCAGTTCGCGATCAAAAACCTGCGTAATGCTTAAACGATTAATTTAAATTTTTTTATTAGGAGTATTAAATGGCTATCTCTAAAGCTGAAATTTTAGATGCAGTAAGTGCAATGTCAGTTCTTGACTTGTCAGAACTTATTAAAGATATGGAAGAAAAATTTGGTGTTTCAGCTGCTGCTGCTGCAGTTGCTGTTGCTGCTGCACCTGCTGCTGCTGGTGGCGCTGCTGCTGCAGAAAAAACTGAGTTTACAGTGATGTTGACTGCTTCAGGCGACAACAAAGTAAACGTAATTAAAGCTGTTCGCGAAATTACAGGTCTTGGCTTAAAAGAAGCTAAAGATTTAG
>DOEL01000055.1:3558-5509 GCA_003533095.1 Methylophilaceae bacterium
AAAGAAGCTAAAGATTTAGTAGACGGCGCACCTAAAGCAATTAAAGAAGGTGTTGCAAAAGCTGCAGCTGATGAAGCACTAGCTAAATTAAAAGAAGCTGGCGCTACAGCAGAACTTAAGTAATGCTACTTAGCATGGCTGACAGCTTGCTGTCAGCCTTTGCTATTTTTTGTTTTTAGATAATTAAAAAGATAAAACTTATAAAAATTTATAAAACAATAATCTTCAATAGTAAAAGTTTATTGTTTTATAAAAATTACACCAGGAGACGCAATGAGCTATTCCTTTACTGAAAAAAAACGTATTAGAAAAAGTTTTGCTAAAAGAGAGCGTGTGCAAGATATCCCCTATTTGCTGACTATGCAGCTTGAATCTTATGCAGCTTTTTTACAAAAAAATACGCATCCTGAACAGAGATTAAGTGAAGGTTTACAGTCTACATTCAATTCAGTATTTCCTATCGTAAGTCATTCTGGCAATGCCCGACTTGATTTTGTTACTTACAATTTAGGTGAGGAAGCATTTGATGTTAAAGAATGTCAACAACGCGGACTCACATATGGTGTGCCATTAAGAGTCAAAGTTCGTTTAACTCTTATGGATAAAGAAGCATCAAAACCAACAGTTAAAGAAATTAAAGAGCAAGAAGTTTACATGGGCGAGATTCCGCTTATGACAGATAATGGATCATTTGTTATTAACGGTACTGAGCGAGTTATCGTATCTCAACTCCATAGAAGCCCTGGCGTATTCTTTGAACATGACCGAGGCAAAACACATAGCTCTGGTAAATTATTATTTTCTGCAAGAATTATCCCTTATCGTGGTTCTTGGTTAGATTTTGAATTTGACCCTAAAGATTATTTATATTTCCGTGTGGATCGTCGCAGAAAAATGCCGGTCACAATTTTATTAAAGGCTTTAGGTTATTCACCAGAACAAATTCTAGAAACCTATTATGACTTTGATTCATTCCACGTGACTGCAAAATCAATTGAGTTTGAATTAGTTCCCGATCGTTTAAGAGGTGAAATTGCTAAATTTGATATCGCTGATAAAAGAGGAAATGTGATTGTTCAAAAAGATAAACGCATTACTGTTAAACATATTCGCGATATGGAAAAAGCAGGCGTAAATAAAATTACAGTAGATAAAGATTTTATTTTAGGCCGTAAGATTTCAAAAGCAATTGTAGATAAAAATACAGGCGAAGTTATAGCTAATGCAAATGATGAAATCACAGAATCAGTATTAGATAAATTTATTGAAGTAGGCGTAGGACAAATTCATACACTTTATTCAAATGATTTGGATCATGGTGATTACATTTCTCAAACACTTACTTCAGATGAAGTGCCTGATCAATACAGCGCCAAAGTTGCTATTTATCGAATGATGCGACCTGGTGAGCCACCAACTGAAGATGCAGTTGAGGCGTTATTTAAAGGATTATTCTTTAATGAAGATCGATATGACTTATCTAATGTAGGTCGTATGAAATTTAATCGAAGAGCGTATCCAAAAGTTTATGAGCAACATGCAAATTGGCTTCAAAGATTTTATAAGCGCGTTGGAGCTCAAGGTGAAACTGGTGCAAATATTTTATCAAATGATGATATCTTGGCTGTGATCGGAGTCCTTATTGAATTACGAAATGGCCGAGGTGAAATAGACGATATTGATCATTTAGGTAATCGAAGAATTCGTTCAGTGGGTGAGCTTGTGGAGAATCAATTTAGAACAGGACTTGTTCGTGTCGAACGAGCTGTTAAGGAAAGATTAAGTCAAGCTGAGGCAGATAATTTAATGCCGCACGATTTAATTAATTCAAAACCCATTTCAAGCGCGATTAGAGAATTTTTTGGTTCGTCACAATTGTCTCAATTCATGGATCAAACTAATCCATTATCTGAGATTACACATAAACGCAGAGTGTCAGCTTTAGGTCCTG
>DOEL01000050.1 GCA_003533095.1 Methylophilaceae bacterium
CGTTGACTATTCGTTAATAACGATTTCATTTTGAATTTTTTTATTTTCTTCTATAAAAGTCATGATGTCATAAGTCAGCTCTTTACAACCAACCCCTTTAATTGCGGAAATTGAATATACTGGGCCCGTCCAACCAAAAGATTTTATAAATGTTTTTACTTTATCTGCAACATCTTCCACCATGTCAATTTTATTCAATATTAGCCAACGTGGTTTTTGGTATAAAAGTTCATCATATTTCTTTAGCTCATTCACGATAGCTCGTGCTTCATCTACAGGATTGATTGAAGGATCAAAGGGTGCAATATCGACTAAATGTAAGAGTAATGTGGTTCTTGCGAGGTGTCTTAAAAATTGATGTCCTAGTCCAGCCCCTTCTGACGCGCCCTCAATCAAACCTGGAATATCAGCAATCACAAAGCTCTGATTTTCTCCAACTCTTACCACACCTAAATTAGGATGTAATGTTGTAAAAGGATAGTCAGCTACTTTTGGTTTTGCAGCTGATACAGATCTTATAAAAGTAGATTTGCCTGCATTTGGCATGCCCAAAAGTCCAACATCAGCTAATACTTTAAGTTCGAGGTAAAGTTCAAACTCTTCTCCAGGCTCGCCTTTAGTGCATTGTCGTGGAGCTCGATTAATACTCGACTTGAAATGAATATTGCCCAACCCACCTTTACCGCCTTTGGCTAAAAGCGCTCTATCTCCATGTTGGCTTAAATCAGCATAAGACTCTCCGGTCGCTTTATCTGAAATAACCGTACCTACAGGCACTTTTAGTATTAAATCTTCTCCTTTAGCACCATAGCACTCGGCACTTCTTCCATTTTCACCTCTTTGCGCTTTTAAGGTTCGCGTATAACGATAATCGACAAGTGTATTTAAATTTTGATCAGCTTCAAAAAATACAGAACCTCCTCGACCGCCATCTCCACCGCTGGGACCTCCCATAGGCTCATATTTTTCACGACGAAATGTTGCAACGCCATTACCGCCATCGCCTGCATAAATCTTAATGGTTGCTTCGTCTATAAATTTCATAATATCAATTTACCAAATAAAAAAGCCCTATCAACTGACAGGGCTTTGAAGAATCTTAGAGTTGCTTAAACTGGAACAATATTAACGGTTTTACGTTTTAATGCGCCTTTGATGGTAAAAGTTACCTTACCGTCAGCCTTAGCAAAAAGAGTATGATCCTTGCCCATACCTACATTCACACCCGGGTGCATCTTGGTGCCGCGTTGGCGAACAATAATGCTACCAGCTGAAACCACTTGCTCACCGAAAGCCTTTACGCCTAAACGTTTGGCTTGGGAGTCACGACCGTTTCTTGAACTTCCGCCTGCTTTTTTATGTGCCATGATTAATCCTTAATTATTTAGCTGATATTTTATCGATTTGAATTTCAGTAAAACTTTGTCTGTGGCCTTGAGATTTGCGGTAGTGTTTTCTACGACGCATTTTAAAAATTCGCACTTTATCATGGCGTCCGTGGCTTACAACGGTTGCTGTAACGCTAGCACCTCTTACTATAGGGGACCCAATAGTGACATTATCACCGTCAACGACTGTCAAAATTTGATCTAGAACGACATTCGCACCTACATCGCCAGCTATTTTTTCAATCTTAAGCTTATCGCCTTGATTTACGCGATATTGCTTACCACCTGTTTTGATTACTGCGTACATGATAAAACCTCAAACTTTAACAACTTTAAAAGAATCGCGAATTATACTTAAATTAGGCCTGTTAAGCAAACTCTTCAAGGCTAAAGATGAAGGTATTTTGTCTATAAAGCCGATATAGGGGGCTATGTTAAAATAAATCTTTAACAACCCTTAAGCCTTGTTTTTGTGACCCTTAGCACCATTTTATCCCCAATTAAAAGCGATTTACTGGCCGTAAATGAGGTTATTCGCGCTTCGCTTCACTCTGAAGTGCCTCTTGTAAACCAAGTTGCAGGCCACATTATCCAGGGGGGTGGCAAACGCTTAAGGCCTAGCACCCTTCTCTTAGTAGGCGGTCTGTTTGGGCCTATTCAAAAAGAACATCATGAATTAGCCGCTGTCATTGAATTTATTCATACCGCAACTCTTCTTCACGATGATGTAGTCGATCAATCCACAAAACGAAGAAACCACAAAACAGCAAATACCATTTTTGGTAATGCTGCAAGTGTTCTAGTGGGCGATTTTATCTACTCCAGAGCATTTCAAATGATGGTAAAAATAAATCATATGAAAGTTATGGAGGTTTTAGCAAATACCACAAACACAATTGCAGAAGGAGAAGTCTTACAGCTTTTAAATATTCATAATGCTTCTATTGAAGACAGTGATTATTTAAAAGTTGTTTACTACAAAACTGCCAAATTATTTGAATCTGCTGCAGAACTCGGTGCCATTATTGGTGGGGCTTCAGATAATGATATTAAAGTTCTTGCTCAGTTTGGAAAGCATATGGGTATTGCTTTCCAATTGATTGATGATGTTCTTGATCTATCAGGCAATCCTGAAGAAATAGGAAAAAATCTAGGCGATGATTTAGCTGAAGGCAAACCTACGCTCCCTCTCTTATACGCCTTGAAAAAAGGGAGTGATCAACAAAAAAACATTATTAGAGCGGCAATTGAAAATGGTGGTTTAACAGAATTAGAAAGTGTTTTAAACGCTGTTAAAGATACCAAAGCATTAGAATATGTGAGACAACTTGCAAAAGAAGAGATAGAAAAAGGCAATAAACTAATTCAACACATCACATCTTCAGTGTATAAAGATGCTCTGTTAGCACTCACCCAATTTGTCATATCAAGAGATTACTAATTTAATACAATAGGGTCACCATTATCAGCACGATAATAAGTTAGATGCGCACACTTATTTGTGCCTGAGGTAATAGAACCATCAAAAATTGATTTACCGTCAAGATCGACTTGGGCATAGCCATTGTTAAACAAAGTCACTTCCGCTTCTTTTTTGCCTTGTCGCAACAAAAAACTAACCGAGTGGTCATATTCGGATTCAGAATACACTTGCCAATTGTTCCCGCCGGCAAGCTGTGAGAGCCAATTGGGCAAATCAACTTCTACTCTACAAATTACTAAATCGCCCCAAGCAGACTGATCTTCTGCGGAAGTTAAGTTGTTTGATATTTTTTGTAATTCACTCATAAGTTATAGTTTAAATCATTCATGATCTATTAATGGTGATTAATTCTATAATTTCAAGTAAATTTATTGATAATTTTAAAAAAAGTTTAAGGTAATTAATGTTTATCATCGGAATGACTGGCGGCATTGGATCAGGTAAAAGTGAAGCGTTAAAAATATTTGAATCTTTAAATATTAAAGTCATTGATCTCGATAAAATTTCAAAAGAAATTACAGATACAAATCATCAGGCTGTAGAAGAAATCAAATTAGCTTTTGGGAATGTATTTGATAAAAACAATCAATTGGATCGAAAAAAATTAAGAGAAATTATTTTTTCAGATAAAAATCAAAAAATACATCTTGAGAAAATTCTTCATCCAAAGATTCTTCAAGAAGTAAAGAAAAAATTAAGTACTTTATCTAATGAGTCCTATGTGGTCATAGATATTCCTCTATTATTTGAAACAAACCAATACACAAGTCTCATTTCAAGATCACTTGTCATTGATTGCGAAGTGAATGATCAGATTGAACGTGTCAAAAAAAGAGATGGTATCGATATATCAATTATTCAATCGATTATAAATCAGCAAATTGACCGTAAATTACGAATCGAAAAAGGTGATGATATTATCGTCAATGATGGTTCAATAGAAAAGCTCACAGAATCTATTAAAGCATTGCATAAAAAATATTTAAATTTAGTTGCCGTTAAATAAAATCAATTCGATAATGCCCATATGATCACATTTGAATTCCCACTTAATGAACGTATTCGAAGATTACTTCGTATTGAAGAAATCTACCAAAAATTTGAACACCAATTAAAAAATACGCATGACTATTTTGAGTTTAGTTGTTTCAATACACTTTTTGAAATAGTGCAACTGGTATCTAGGTCCGATTTAAAAATTGATTTTCTTCAGGAGCTTGAGAGACAAGAAAAGAAGCAATCAGTCCTGCTGGATCATCAAGGGTTAAAAGAAGGCCAGCTTGATCCCAAAGAAATCATTTCTATGATACAAGTCGCACGTAAAAAATTAGAAAATATAGATGTAAAACCTGGCTTTAATTTCAACAATAACTTATTTTTAGAGGAAGTGAAGAAAAGAATCAGTTCCCCAGGCGGCTTATTAGATGTTGATTTCCCAAATTTTCGTAACTGGTCAATTCAAAAAACAAGAAAATCTAAACTAGAGGATTTTAAAACTTGGGCGCAACCTCTTATGGTATTTAAAGATGCAGCTTCCGTCATTCTCTTGATATTGAGATATCAATGCCAGGTAGAATCGATTAAAGCAAAAGAAGGTAAGCATCAACAAACCATCGACCCACTCAAAACATTTGATCTCATAAGGCTTGAGCTTGAAAACGCTTTAAATATATACCCTGAAATTAGTGCAAATAAGTATACGGTCAATGTTTTCTTTAACCAGCTCAATAAAGAATTAAAAAAAGAGCCTGTTAAATCAAATCTTGAATTTAAATACAGTATTTGTTGGTTATGAGCGTGAAAACTATTTTTGTGCATTGCCCTCAATGCAACCAGAGCATTGAGTATAGTTTATCTAATGTTTTTAGGCCATTCTGCTCTGAACGGTGCCGCATGATTGATTTGGGTCAATGGGCTAATGAAGGCTATAAAATTCCAGTTGAAATTAACCTTGAGGATTTAAATGAAGACCCCATCTAAGAAACTTTTAAAAATTTTTCTTTTAGTTATTGCGCTTCTCATTTCAACAGAAATTTTTGCAGTACCAGATATTAAAATTGAAAATGCTTGGATTGCCTCTACAGAAGAAGGTGATGATATGAGTGTTGCTTATATGTCACTTTTCAGTAGTGAAGATTTAATATTAACCTCAATCACTTCTCCGACCATCAAAACAATTGAGATGCATAATACTATTCTTGATAAAGGTGTTATGAAAATGCGTATGGCTCATGAAATTAAAATTGATCACGATAAAATGTTTGAATTTAAATCCGGTGGCAGTCACTTGATGCTTATGGATTTTAAAGGTCCGCTCAAAGCCCATCAAAAAGTTAAAATGACGTTACATTTTAAAGATATAAAAAATCAATCCTTTGATAAATCAATTAATGTTACTGTTAAATAACATTATTCCCAAATGGCTCTTTGCATTGCGATGCCATGCCCCCCATAGCGCCAAGATGTTTGAAGATTTTCATGGCTCAATCCTCCTAGAGCGTAAATTGGCATATCTAATTTATTTGCACATTCACTAAAAAATTCCCAACCTATCGGTTGAGTATGTATGTGTGATTTAGTTTTTTGAATAGGGGAAAGAACAGCAAATGACATTTCTAGATTTTGTGCAATCATAAGCTCTTTTAAATTATGACAAGAGGCACCGCATATTGAAAAATCTGGTCGATATTTTAATTGAATCAAACTATGTGAGGGATAATGAACACCGTCAGCTCCGATATCGCGTGCGAGCTTTTCATTATCATTAATTAGAACTTTTGCTTGATAAGGCTTTGCTAAATCTAAAATTTTTTGAGCTATTTTTTTTACATCTTGATAAGGTAAATTTTTTTCTCTCACCTGTATCATTTTTAAACCTTCTTCAAGTTTAATTTTCAATCGCTCAAAAAATAATATTTCACCCATCTCTGCAATATTTGTAATAGCGAAAACTGGAGGCAGTAAGATAGATTTCAGCACAAATAAATTGGTAGGAAGTATTGGTGTGACTGACAAATAGGATGGATTTTGCCAATCCAATAATTGATTTTCACATGGTGTGATTTCGCCGGTCCAATCAGTAACTTTGAAAAAGTAAATGTAAACTTTTTTATCTGGATAAATATAGCTTCGTTCAAACCATAATGTCGCATCATTTGCAGAAATATTAATTTCTTCTTGAAGTTCTCTTTGAAGCGCTTCAAAAGGCGATTCATTTTCTTCAATCTTTCCACCTGGAAACTCCCACCACCCACTCCATCCTCTTCCTGGTGGTCTCTGAGCCATCAAAAGAAATCCATCCTGTCTTTGGATAACAGCTGCTGCTGCGTGAACAATATTCACAATTTAAGTGCGATAGTCAGCATTGATTTTTACATAGTCATATGAAAAATCACATGTCCATATCGTTGCCTTTGCATGGCCTCGATTAAGAAGTATTCGCATACTAATTTCAGGATGCTTCATAACTTCCTGACCTTGTGCCTCAGTATAAGAAGATGCACGACCACCTTTTTCTGCTACTAGGACATCTCCTAAAAATAATTGTACTTTTGTAATATCAAGCGAATCGATACCCGCATAACCAATGGCGGCGAGTATTCTTCCAAGATTGGGGTCGGAAGCAAAAAAAGCTGTCTTAATTAAAGGCGAATGCGCTATCGCAAAAGCTACTTTTCTGCATTCAGTATCATCACGGCCAGATTCAACTTGAATGGTAATAAATTTCGTGGCACCTTCGCCATCTCGAACGATAGCCTGAGCTAATTCAATAGCAACATCACGAATAGCATCTTTAAGAGCCTCATATCTTTTATCTTCCTGATTAATTTCAATATGTTCCGCTTTCCCTGTAGCAATCAGAATAAATGAATCATTAGTAGATGTATCTCCATCAACAGTAATACAATTAAATGATTCCCTTGTCACTTCTTTTAGAAGTTTGTCGAGTAAGATTTGATTAATAGAAGCGTCAGTGGCAATAAATGAGAGCATAGTGGCCATATTTGGGTGAATCATGCCAGAGCCTTTACTTACGCCCGAAATAACAACCTCTTTATCTTGAATCTTTATTTTTCTCGACGCAGCCTTTGGTGCGATATCTGTAGTCATAATCGCTTCTGCTGCATCTATCCAATGAGATGGGTCTAAATTTTTTATTGTGTCAGGTAATCCATTTTTGATTTTATCAATAGGTAGACTTTCTAAAATAACACCCGTAGAAAATGGTAAAACTTGTTCTGGTTTAATCGACAGAAGTTCGCTGACAGCCTCACATGTTTCTTTAGCCTTTAATATGCCGTCTTCACCCGTTCCGGCATTAGCGCAGCCTGTATTCACAATGAGCGCACGAATGCCAGATGTATTTTTTAAATGTTCTTTACAGAGAATTACGGGTGCTGCACAAAATGCATTTTGCGTAAACACGCCAGAAACTTTTGAACCTTCGGCAATAGTCACTAACAGCAAATCCTTGCGATTAGGTTTTTTAATATGCGCCTTAGCAATACCAAGTGAAATGCCTTTAATTGGAAAAATAGAATCGATGGTAAGTGCTTTAAGATTAACTGGCATGGCTTATTCTTTTCTCCAAATAGTCCCCTGGGGTGTATCTTCTAACACAACACCATTTTCAAGTAATAAAGATCTAATACGATCTGCTTCTTTAAAATCTTTATTGGCTTTTGCTTCATGTCTTTGAGAAATTAAAGCATCAATATCAAGAGAGGTTTTTGTATCACCTTTTAGAAAAATTTCTGGATCTCTTTCTAGAAGACCAACTGTCTTTCCAAGACTTTTAAGTAAATTAGCAAGTGGCAAAGATTTATTTTTATTAATTTCGTTCGCCAATTCAAATAAAACGGAAATGGCTTCCGGGGTATTAAAATCATCATCCATAGCCTCTTTAAATTTATTTGCTAGAGGATGACTCCAGTCTACTTCAGCATGATCAGTTGTTATTCCTCTTAAACTTACATAGAGTCTTTGCAGTGCTAATTTTGCATCATCAAGATGAGCATCTGAATAATTTAAAGGACTTCGATAATGCGCTCTTAGAATAAAAAATCTAACCACTTCTGGATCAAATTTCTCAAGCACTGTCCTTATCGTGAAAAAATTTCCTAAAGACTTAGACATTTTCTCATCGTCAACTCGAACAAAACCGTTGTGCATCCAATAATTAGCCATCTTACAATCATGTGCAGCTTCAGATTGAGCTATTTCATTTTCATGATGAGGAAATTGAAGATCTTGTCCGCCCCCGTGGATATCAAAATGATGGCCAAGATAATGTGAGCTCATAGCTGAACATTCAATATGCCAACCTGGTCTTCCTTTGCCCCAAGGCGAATCCCAGCTCGGTTCATTAGGTTTTGCAGACTTCCATAGAACAAAGTCCAATTCATCATACTTATTTTGGTCGATGTCGACTCTCTCACCTGCGCGTAAATCTTCGATTGACTTACCTGATAATTTTCCATATTCATGGAAAGATCTTACTGAGTAAAAAATATCTCCGTTTTTAGCAACGTAAGCATATTGCTTTTCAATTAATGTTTGGATCATAGAAATCATGTCTTCAATATGTTCGGTTGCTTTTGGCTCTCTCGATGGGCTTATAACACCAAGGGCTTTAGCATCAGCATGCATCTCATTTATATATCTTTGAGTTAGACTTTGTATAGATTCATTGTTTTGAATTGATCGATTAATAATCTTGTCATCTATATCAGTAATATTTCTGATGTAATTGACGCTGTATCCTGAAATATCAAACCAACGTCGCACTATGTCAAAAATAACCATCACACGAGCATGACCAATATGACATAAGTCATAGACTGTCATGCCGCAGACGTACATATACACTTGCCCTTTTTGAATAGGCTTAAAAATCTCTTTATTTTTTGAAAGGGTATTGTAGATTTTAATCATTACAAATAAGCCTGTAAGGCTAAAGAAAACAAGGAGATAGTGAAGAGCTTATTCATAAATAACATATAGATGATAAAGGTGCTATTTGGTAGAATTATGCTAAATTTATTAGGGTAAATCATACCATGCCTCAAAAAAACGAATGTTCTAATATTAAGAATTTAAAAGGTTTTTTACTGTTTATCCTTTTATCTCTATCTACATTTTTTCTCACAAATGAAATTTACGCAGCTGACGACTTTAAATCAATCATGCAATTAATTGAAAAAGGTGAAAAAGAAAAAGCAGCTCAACAAATTGATCAATATCTTAAAACAAACCCGAATGATCCCCAGGTAATATTTATTAAAGGAGTTGTAAATGCAGAGCTCGGAAAATATAACGAAGCTATACAAGCTTTTACATATCTCACCGAAAAACATCCAAGTTTGCCTGAACCATTTAATAACTTAGCGGTACTTTATGCTGAATTAGGCGACTACGACAAAGCCCAAAAAGCTCTTGAATCCGCCATAAAAACTCATCCCAGTTATGCAACTGCTCATGTTAACTTAGGCGATCTCTATACCAAACGTGCTACAGTCGCTTATAACAAAGCTTTAGAAATTGACAAAACTAATGTTCAAGCTAAAACAAAATTATCTCTTATTAAAAAACTCTTTAATGCAAATGATATCAAACCGCCAGTGACACCGATTACAAGTCAACCTCAAGTTGCAGTTAATAATGATGTCAATAAAAAACCTATCATAGCTCAGGCAACTCCAACACCTCCAACACCTCCAGCTGCCTCTCCTGCTTCAAATATACAGCCAACAAAAAATATATCTCAGGAAGCACCTACTAAAAATAATGCGTCTAATACCGGCGATTCAGAAATTAATACTTTCATTACGGAGTGGGCTGAAGCTTGGTCCTCAAAAAATATTAATGGTTATTTAGCCAAATACTCTCCAAACTTCAAAACACCTAATGGAGAAAGTTTTGCTGATTGGCAAGAGTCAAGAAAAAATAGGATTTTAGGTAAAGATATAATTACTGTGGAAGTATCGGAACCAAAAATAACAAGAAAAGGTGATAGTTTTGCTCAAGTAACTTTTAAACAGAAATATACATCGAATAAATTAAGTCAGCTATCAAGCAAAACGCTCATCTTAAGAAAAGATGGCGCCGCATGGTTTATTGAGCAAGAATATTCTGGCAAGCAATAATTGATGAAAACTTTCATCAACAATTTTATAAAAAAAGAATTTCGCTTATTTTTAACATTAGTGATTCTTTTTATTATTCCACCAGCTTCTGGTGAAGAAGCTTTTGTCTCAAATAAAAATTTCAATACTGCTGAATTAACATACGAAACACCTGAGAAGATGCTTGTAAAATCTTTAGTAGAAATTTCTGAAGGTAAAGTCGATGTAGCGCTGAAAACCATCGACACTCTTATCAAACAAACACCAAATTTTAAATTAGCCTACCTTATTCAAGGTGATTTGCTTTTGGCTCATGCAAAACAAATTAATGGCATGGGTGACGAGTCAAAAGGTGAAAAAAAAGAAGAAATTGAAAATTTTAAAAATGAGGCAAAAGTAAGGATTGAGAGATATCTCAATAGCCTTAACCTTCAAAATGAACCTAAAATTTTTGCTCAGCTAAATGAAAAAGAGAAATATCTTTTTTATGTTGATGCACCAAACTCAAGGCTTTATCTATATGAAAATATCAATGGAAAGCTTTCTTATAAAGACGATTATTATGTATCTATAGGGAAGAATGGGTTTGGCAAACAATACGAAGGTGACAAGAAGACACCGATAGGTGTTTATTTTACAGGAAAAAAAATCAAAGAATCCTTATCTGATTTTTATGGAGATGCTGCCTACCCCTTGAGTTATCCCAATGAAATCGATAAAAAAAATAAACGAAATGGCTCAGGTATATGGCTTCATGGAACGCCAAAAACAACATATAACAGAGCGCCTTTAGCAAGCGATGGATGTATTGTATTAAGTAACCCTGATTTAATGAAGCTTTCCACAATTTTAGACGACAATAGAATTCCTATTATCATTTCTTTTCGCTCACTAAAAGATTTAGAATTTAGTAATAATAATTTGATTGAAAAAAAACTTTCTCTTATTAATTCGATAGAGGCTTGGAGAAAAAATTGGGAAGACCAAGATACCGACACTTATCTAAAATTTTACTCAAAAACCTTCTTTAGCGAAAAAGATAACTTCGACACATGGGCTGAGAGAAAAAGAATGATCCAGTCTCAAAAAGTTAAAGTTTCTGTTGTTTTATCTGAAATTTCATTTTTTGATTACCCAAACACAGAAAATGAAATCGTTTTAGTAGATTTTATGCAGGACTATAAAAGCCCTACAATCAACAATAAAATGAATAAGAGACAATATTGGATTAATGAAAATAATGAATGGAGAATTATGTATGAAGGCGGCGTTTAATTTAATCAAATTGCTTTTTATTTTTTTATTGTTCTCGCCATTAGTATATGCAGCTAATCCAATTGTTGAATTTGAAACCAATCAAGGAAACTTTAAAATTGAACTTTATCCTGAAAAGGCGCCAAAAACTGTAAGCAATTTTTTATATTATGTTGATAATGGATTTTATAAAGAAACTATCTTTCATAGAGTTATTAGTAACTTTATGATTCAAGGTGGTGGATTCACAAGAGAGATGGTGGAAAAGAAGACACAGCCTCCAATCGTTAATGAATCAAATAATGGGTTAGTAAATAATGCGGGAACAGTCTCAATGGCAAGAACAAATGACCCCAACTCTGCTACTGCTCAATTTTTTATTAATCTTATCGACAATAATTTTTTAAACTATACAAGTCCTGAGCCGAGCTCTGTTGGTTATTGTGTTTTTGGCAAAATCATTGAAGGTATGAATGTGGTTCATAAAATTGGTCAATTACCCACAGGTAACTCAAGAGGTTTTTCGGATGTTCCTATAAGGCCAGTCATTATCATGAATGCAAAACATATCAATTAATATTTTAATAAAGGAATCTAAGTGATTACACTCTCAACAAATTTAGGCAATATTGTTTTAGAACTTGACGCGGATAAAGCTCCTGTTACCGTTGAAAACTTCTTAAGTTACGTAAAAAGTGGTTTTTACAATGGCACAATTTTCCATAGAGTTATTGATGGATTTATGATTCAAGGTGGTGGGTTTGATTCCTCAATGAAGCAAAAGCCCACTGCAAAGCCTATTAAAAATGAAGCAAATAATGGTCTTAAAAATAATAAATATACTATTGCGATGGCAAGAACCTCTATCCCTGACTCTGCTACAAGCCAATTCTTTATTAATGTAAGTAATAATGATTTTTTAAATTACCCAGGGCAAGATGGTTGGGGCTATTGTGTTTTTGGAAAGGTTACTGAAGGCACTGACGTAGTAGATAAAATCCAAAAAGTTGCAACAGGCAACTCGGCTGGCCATCAAGATGTTCCTCGTGAGACTGTGACGATTCTTAATGTCACAATTGAGTAATATTGCCTAATCAAACTATATTTATATCAGATATTCACTTGTGCGAGAGCCGTCCAAGTATTGTTGATACTTTTATAAATTTTTTAAATAAACCACATAATCAAGTCGACGCACTTTACATACTTGGAGATCTTTTCGAGTATTGGATAGGTGACGATTCAAAGCAACACGAAAATGTTATTGAAGCCCTCAAGAAGTTAACGGATCGACATATTCAGGTTTTTTTAATGCATGGCAACAGAGACTTTCTCATGGGATCAGACTTTGAAAAAAAAACAGGTGCTGTTTTATTAGATGATCCGACGCTTGTCGAAATTTACGGAAAAAAAGTGCTCTTAGGGCACGGAGATAACCTCTGTACTGATGATATCGAATATCAATCTTTCAGAGAGAAAATTAGAAGTGAATCATGGAAAAATGAATTTCTAAAAAAATCTCTTTCTGAACGAATTTCAATAGCTAATGAATTTAGAAAAGAAAGTGAATTAAATAAAAAAAATAAATCAATGGAAATCATGGATGTCAACAATGAAGAAGTAAATCAAACCCTCATTCGCTTTAATTATCCAGATTTTTTTATTCACGGGCATACACACAGACCAAACCGTCATTCAATTTGGCTTGATGGTCATGAAATACAACGGATAGTTCTTGGCGATTGGTATGAACAGGGAAGTTATTTGAGTTTCAATGCCAATGGCATTAAAACTCACCAAATCTAATTTTTAGAAAACTCTAGAGGTCTTCTTTTTTCTGCTACTTTATCTAATACACCATTAATATATTTATATCCTTCAATTCCACCAAAAGTCTTAGCTAATTCAACGCCTTCATTAATAGCTACTTTGTATGGAATGGCTTTATCATAAATAAGTTCATAAATTGAAATACATAAGATTGAATGTTCTATAGGACTTAATTTTTCAATAGGTCGATCAATGAAACTTGAAATTTCACTATTTAATTCATCCATATTACTCATGACGCCATCAAAAAGGTTCTGATAAAAAGCTTCATCTGCTTTTAAGTAGTCTGGGTCATCTTTAATATCTTTTTTAATTTGATTAATATCAAACTGATTTAAGATGCCTCGATAAATACTCTTCATCACAAGCTCTCTCGATTTACGTCTATTATTTACGAGCTTTTTTTTCTTTTTTATTGGCTGCGTTTCTAACATTAAACTGACTTTAATAAATGGATCATTTGTATAGCGACTTGCGCAGCCTCTCTACCCTTGACTGAAGTTCGCTCCATAGCTTGCTCATCGTTTTCCGTAGTCAGTATTGCATTAACAATGGGCATACTGAATTCTAATTGAACATCCATAATTGATTTTGCTGAGTGATTTGCCACAACTTCAAAATGAAAAGTCTCTCCTCTTATGACGGCACCTAATGCAATCAATGCATCAAATTTTTTTGATTGCGCCATCTTTTTAAGAGCTAAAGGACTTTCTAAGGCACCAGGTACTTTTGCCAATATAATACGATCATCTTTTACACCAAGATTAAGAAGTTCATGGTGACAAGCCTTAAGTAAAGCTTCGCCCACATGCGGGTTGAATTCTGACATCACAATACCAATAGAGAATGATTCTCCATTTGAATTTTTTACGATCTCTCTCAATTAATAAGGTCCTATAAAATTACTTTTTTGAACAAAAAAGTAATTTTAACTTATATAAGAGCTATCTTTAGTTTTTATGTGAATTAATGAAACAATATCCAAGCCTTTTGTATAGTGCTCCATATCCCATAAGAGATGGGTATCCCAACTGCTGACCAGGTAAGTAGAGTAATTAAAGGAGTTTTTTCGGCCTTTCCAATAACTTCTTTTGCTGAAATAAATTTCTCATGAGCTAATTTTTTTTCAGCTAACAACTCTTTGTCTGTCATAAAGAATTTTTTAGCAACGGGTCTAACCATAAGATTTGCAATAAATCCGACAGCAAGCATCATTGCTAATATATAAAAGATAGGCGCATAAATTTCTGAAAAAGGAACTTGTGCTTCGACCCTCATATCATGCATGTAATTTACAATTACTGGGCCCAAGATGCCAGCGGTCGACCAAGCCGTTAATATCCTTCCATGAATTGCACCTACAAATTGAGTACCAAACATATCGGCCAAATAAGCTGGTATTGTTGCGAATCCTCCACCATACATAGATGCAATAATACAAAAACATGCAGCAAAAAGCGCTAATGATTTTGATCCAGCCATATAGGATGCGGTGACATACATCAAACTACCAAGCGTAAAAAATACAAAATAAGTTAGTTTTCTTCCTAACTTGTCTGAAATACTGGCCCAGAAAAAACGGCCAAAAATATTAAATAAAGAAATTAAGCCTACAAATCCAGCGCCAACGGCTGCTGCAAGCGCTAACAATGACTCATCTTTTTTAAGATCTGCGAAACTGAGATCTGCATGGCCAATTAAAGCACCACCAAACGTCTCTTGAAGCATAGGTGCTGCTGCACCAATTATGCCAATACCCGCTGATACATTCATACAAAGAACTATCCATAAAAACCAAAATTGTGGTGTTTTATGGGCCTTATTTAAGTGCACATGATTAACTGCAATCATATTGTTATTTTTGTTTTTAAGTGGATTCCATCCTGCTGGCTTCCAACCTGAGGGAGGTACGCGATAGCCTAAAGAACCTGAAATCATAAAGAGACTATAAATAATGGCTAAAACAACAAACGTTTGCCAGATGCCTGGTTGAATAATCCCGTTAGTTTCTGTAGAAAATTTTGTCATTAACATAGTGGCAAGCGGGGAACCAATCATAGCGCCTCCCCCAAAACCCATAATCGCCATGCCAGTTGCCATGCCTCTTTTATCCGGAAACCATTTAATGAGCGTAGAGACAGGAGAGATATATCCTAAGCCTAAACCAATACCCCCAATAACACCACTTCCAAGCCACATCATCCAAAGTTGATGCGTGTATATACCGAATGCTGAAATTAACAATCCACCGCACCAACATAAGGTAGATACAAGCCCTGCTTTCCTGGGACCAGATCGCTCTAGCCAGCTTCCCCAAAGAGCTGCAGAGCAGCCTAGAAGGACAAAAAATAAGGTATACATCCATCCCAAGTCAAATTGAGTCCAATTACAGTCGGTAGCTGTTAAAGCTCGAAGTGTTCCGTGAAGCTTATCTGCAAAAGTTGCCGCTCCAGCAGCGCATGCTGCCAAAGGCTTGCCATCGCCACCTGTTAATATATTCCCCAAGGGTTTCCAAAAGACACTAAATCCATAAGCCATACCAATTGAGAGGTGAATCGCTAATGCAGCGGGTGGAACTAACCAACGATTATAGGAAGCCTTGGCGGTGATATATTCTTTTGAAAAAAAATTGGACATACTTAAATTCTCCGAAAATCAATAATTCAATATTAAATTAATTTTTAAAAAATTACCTTTTTCTTTAAGTGGTAGGTAATGTCATTAAAATGTCATATTAATGTCATACGATCATAATCAATATATTATTATTAAGTAACTATGAAAGCTAATATACTGATCGTTGAAGACGAAAGCCCCATTCTTGAGCTTTTAGCGCTCAATATTTCTCAAGCAGGATACAATCCATTAAGAGCTATAAGTGCCGAACATGCAGAAAAACTCATTAGCGAAGCGCTTCCCGATATTATTTTGCTCGATTGGATGTTGCCTGGCATGTCAGGAATAGATTTTGCACGGAAATTACGCAGTAATCCTTCAACAAAAGCAATCCCCATCATTATGTTAACAGCACGCAGTGATGAATTAGATAAAGTTAAAGGCTTAGAAGTAGGTGCTGATGATTATATTACCAAGCCTTTTAGTCCCCGTGAACTTAATGCTCGAATCAAAGCTGTACTCAGAAGAAAAGCTCCTGAGCTTACCGAAGACCTTTTAAAAATTAACGGTTTAGAATTAGATCCTGTATCACATAGGGTGACAGGAAATAATAAGCCATTAGATATGGGTCCCACGGAATTTAGGCTACTTCATTTTTTTATGAGTAACCCTGAAAGAGTTTATTCAAGAAGCCAGTTATTAGATAAAGTTTGGGGCAGTCAAATTTTTATTGAAGATCGAACAGTAGATGTTCATATCAGAAGACTAAGAAATATTCTTGCCCAAACTCAACATGAAAATTTGATCCAAACCGTGCGCGGTTCAGGCTACAGACTCTCTACAAAATAAAATTTACCTAGATCACTTTCAAGCATTACTCGCTATAATACTTGTACGTTTTTAGCGAGAAAAACATTGCAAGATATCCGTTGGAATACTTTTTGGGTTTTATTATTTATATCTTTTTTATCTCTCATTGTTTGGGGATTTAAAAGCATAGAAGTCGCTTTATTCTTTTTTATTTCATGCTTAATCCTTTATTTTCTTTCTCATGTCTACTGGATTTATCGTCTCAACAAATGGCTGAAAAGTCCAAATTTATCAACCATTCCTAATGGATCAGGTATCTGGGAAGAAATTTTTGCGACACTTTACCGAGAGTATAGAAAACAAAAAAAGAGTAAATCTGAACTCACGACGACGTTGGGCAGATTTATGACAGCTGCAGAGGCTATTCCTGATGGCATTATTGCATTGAATCAGAATAATGAAATTGAATGGTGCAACAAACCCTCAGAAAAAATGCTTGGTATCCATCTAGCGAAAGATATCAATCAACCCATTAATTACTTATTGCGTGAAACAACTTTTACTGAATACCTCAATGAAAACAAATATGAGGGTACGCTTAAATTAATCTCTTGGCGAAATACAGGCAGATCATTTGAAATACTTCTAGTTCCTTTTGGTATAAGTCAAAAACTGCTTATCTGTAGAGACATTACACAAATTGAAAAAAATGATTCTATTAAGCGTGATTTTATTGCGAACGTTTCACATGAGTTAAAAACACCACTCACTGTGATCGTTGGATTCTTAGAAACACTCTCTGATATGAAAAATGAATTCAATACAAAAACACGTCCATATCTTCAAATGATGCTTGAGCAGTCAGATCGAATGAAAAAATTAGTTGAAGATCTACTTCAACTTTCATCTATAGAATCTAATGCGGCACCTGCAGAAAAAAAAGAAATAGATATGACTCATCTCTTTAAAAACTTAAAAAAAGATTCCGACTTAATCTCAGGAAAATTGCATAAAATTAATTTGTCCATTAATAAAAACATTGCTTTATTAGGATATGAAAAAGAAATTTATAGCGCCTTTTTAAACCTTGTAAGTAATGCGATACGTTACACCAAGGAAGGAGGCTCTATTGACGTAATATGGGATATTAAAGATCAAAAACCTTTTTTTGAAGTACAAGATTCGGGTATAGGTATTGAAGAAAAATTAATTCCAAGACTTACAGAACGTTTCTTCAGGATTGATGCCGATCGAAGCAGAAATACGGGTGGAACTGGATTAGGATTATCTATTGTGAAACATGTATGTATTCGGCATCAAGCTCAAATAGATATCACCAGCCAAATTGGCAAAGGTAGTCAATTTAAAATAACTTTTCCTCAAGAGAGATTGCTTCTCAAAAAAAATAAATGAAAAATAATAAATTTTATTATGTGTTTTTTTGTTTGTTATTCTTAGTTTATTTCCCATTTCAATCTTTGAATGCTAAGGAAATTGTGGAACCAGATAGACAATCGGGGAATCAACTTGGTAAAACTGATTTTGACCGTATGGCCGATCATGAGATAAGAGAAAACATCCAAAGCTTACGAATACTCATGATTAAACTCTATAAAAGAAATCCTTCTGAGCTGAAGAAAAGTACTTCAGATGATGCAGAAAAAATGGTGAATTGGGTATTTAATGGTAATCATAATTGGAATTTTGAAGCTATTAATAACCTTCAAGGCACAGATGCAATTTATCTTGCCTTTAATGAAGAATATAAAGGTGATCGCGTCCTCCCTTTTATTGTAGGTATTTATACAATGCTCATCAAAGCACATGGAGGAAAAAAAGAATTTTACTTATTTGATTCGGTTGATCCTCAGCTTTTATACAATGCATCTCGAAATATTGAAACCGCTGTATGGAAACTTTCTAATGCAAAAGATGGAACTGGCAAACCTTTTTTACTTGCGAATGAATTAAACGAAAAAGAAAATAACCTATCTTTTGAAAGAGAGTTTGGAAAAATTATTGGTAGAACTGATTTTCTTGCTTTTACGCTTTCAGAAAAAATGGAGCGAGGCATTACAAGAGTTATCCAAAATTTAGCAACGGGGCTATTTATACCTATTTAGAAAACTATAAAAGTATTTTTTCAATACCGCCTTTAGTTGAGCTTTCTACATAGTTTTGCATCCAATTAGCCCCTAATAGATTCTTGGCTAATTCAACCACTATGTAATCTGCTGTCGTATTTGTATCTTCCCCATAACGAGCCAACCCTTGCAAGCATGAAGGGCATGAAGTAAGAATTTTGACTTCGCCTACTGATCCCGTTTGATCAACACCCATCATCTGAATACCTTTTTCAATCTCTTCTTGTTTTCTCTTTTTTACTTGCGTTGCAATATCTGGCCTTCCAACAGCAAAAGTTCCAGACTCACCACAGCAGCGATCATTCAAAGGAATATCTGTATTCATTAATGCATTGGTAACTTTATTAGGTGCATATGTTTTCATGGGGCTATGACAAGGATCATGGTACATATATCTAGTACCGGATACACCTTCCATCTTAATTCCTTTTTCCATGAGGTATTCATGAATATCTAGCAATCTACAACCAGGAAATATTTTTTCAAATTCATATTTTTGTAATTGGTCCATGCAAGTTCCACAGGATACAATCACTGTTTTAATATCCAAATAATTAAGCGTATTCGCTACCCTATGAAATTGCACACGATTATCAGATGTTATTTTCTGACCTTTATCATGATTACCAGATGATGTCTGTGGGTAGCCACAACATAAATAGCCTGGTGGAAGAACGGTAATAGCTCCAACCTCATACAACATTGCTTGAGTCGCTAAACCTACTTGAGAGAAAAGTCTTTCAGAGCCACATCCAGGGAAATAGAACACCGCATCTGAGTCTTCATTAATTTTTTGTAGGTTCCGAATTACAGGAACAACTTTATCATCTTCAATACCAAGAAGTGCTCTTGATGTTTTTGTAGGCATATTTTTGGGCATAGGCCTATTTAAAAAATGCACTATCTGTGACTTAATCGGCGCTTTACCAATCGTTGAGGGTGGATTATTTTTAAATAAATTTATAGCGCCAAGTTTTTTCAATAGATTGTGTCCGGCTTGTTGAGCTTTATATCCAAAGTCAACCATTAGAGTTCTCATGATTTTAATGGTGATCGGATCTTTCATATTTAGGTAGCTCATAGCTAATGCGGTACCTGGACTAAAATGACGCTTGCCTTGTTCTCTTAAAAAGTTTCTCATGGCAATTGAAACATCACCAAAATCAATATCCACAGGACAAGGATTTAAGCATTTATGACAGACTGTGCAGTGATCAGCAACATCATTGAACTCATCAAAATGTTTAATGGATATACCACGCCTTGTTTGCTCTTCATACAGAAATGCTTCAATCAGAAGTGATGTTGCTAAGATTTTATTTCTTGGGCTATAAAGTAAATTGGAACGTGGTACATGTGTAGTGCAAACAGGCTTACACTTTCCACATCGTAAACAATCGCTGATTGAATCTGCTATTTCTCCGATAGCAGATTGTTCCATAATAATTGACTCTTGTTCTAAGAGGCCAAAACTTGGCGTATAAGCATTTTCTAAACCAGAACCTGAAAGTAGTTTGCCCTTATTAAAATGTCCAAAAGGATCTACTTTATTTTTATATTTTTCAAATGCTTCAATGGTACTCTCATCTAAAAATTCCATTTTAGTAATTCCAATGCCATGCTCACCAGATATGACACCATTAAGACTTCTGGCTAAAGCCATGACTCTAGCTACTGCTTCGTGAGCCTCTTGCATCATTTGGTAGTCATCTGAATTGACTGGAATATTGGTATGAACATTACCGTCTCCAGCATGCATATGAAGAGCTATAAACACCCTACTCTTTAAAGTATTTTTATGTATTTGATCTAATTTAAGCAAGAAGCTTTGATATTCTCTTCCGCTAAAAATCTCATGAAGCGGTGCTTTAAGTTCTTTCTTCCATGAAATTCTCAGCTCATAAGATTGAAGCGCTCTAAATATATTTTCATATTTATATTCAATATCAGCATGTCTCTCAAGAAGACTTGAAAGTGGGGAATCCAAATTATCAAGCATTTGGCCCCATTTTTCTCTTAATCTATGAATCAAATCGATACTCATTCTTTGCTTAACTTGATTAAGCTCTGGATCTGAATTTAAACCTTCCTCTTCATAAATAAACTTATCGTGCTCAATAAAAGTTTCTAAGTCATCTAAAAGTTTTAATTTATTTCTGATTGAAAGTTCAATATTAATTCTTTCAATACCATCAGAATATTCACCAAGCTTTGGAAGTGGAATAACGACATCTTCATTTATCTTGAACGCATTAGTATGTTTTGCAATAGCTGCTGTTCTTGCACGATCAAGCCAGAAACGTTTTCTTGCTTCTGCTGATACCGCTATAAAACCTTCGCCATCTCTTGAGTTAGCTATCTGGACAATTTGAGAAGCCATTAAACCTACAGCATCCTCATCGTCACTTGCAATATCAGCAATCAAAACCATACGAGGACGTTCTTGTCTTGCCGCTTTGGTGCTATATCCAACAGCTTTGATATAGCGCTCATCCATATGCTCAAGACCCGCTAAAAGAGTGTTATCAGATTGATCTAAATAATCTTTAATTTCAACAATTGCCGGAACCGCATGAGATACATTTCCAAAAAATTCTAAACAAACAGTTCGTATGTATTTAGGCATTTTATGAAGGATAAAAGTACCAGATGTAATAAGACCATCACATCCTTCTTTTTGAATACCTGGAAGCCCACTCAAAAATTTATCAGTAACATCTTTACCTAATCCAATTTTTCTAAAACTACTTCCCGGAATTTCTAGTATCTCTGGCTCATTTATTAAGTCTTTTGCATTGGGTTTGTAACGACTAATTTTGAAGCGTACTAAATCTACATCGTGAATTTTGCCAAGATTATGATCCAATCTTTCAATCTCAATCCAATTTCCATCAGGATCAACCATCTTCCAAGAAGCTAAATTATCTAAAGCTGTTCCCCAAAGTACGGCTTTTTTACCACCGGCGTTCATCGCAATATTACCGCCAATACAGCATGCGTCAGCAGACGTGGGGTCGCACGCAAATTCGAGACCATTATTAGTGGCTATCTCCATAGCGCGTCTTGTAACGACTCCTGCACCACATTTCACAACAGGAACTCGCTCACTAACACCAGGTAAATTTTGATATTCGACGTTAC
>DOEL01000100.1 GCA_003533095.1 Methylophilaceae bacterium
AGATGTTCACGAATAATTGATCCAAGAATAGGCGTTCTTCCTAAGCCACCACCAACCCATACACGAATCGCTATTTTTTGATCTTTGTCATAATAAAATTCAAGTCCAATATCATGTGCCTGCACAATGGCGCGATCTTGTTTGCTACCAGAAACTGCAATTTTAAATTTGCGAGGTAGCAATGAAAATTCAGGATGAAACGTGCTCCATTGTCTTAAGATTTCTGCAATAGCTCTGGGATCAATAATTTCATCAGGCGCTATACCTGCAAATTGGTCAGTCGTAATATTTCGAATACAATTTCCAGAAGTTTGAATTGCATGCATTTCAACTCGAGAGAGCTCTTCTAAAATATCAGGTGTCTCTTCTAATTTCGGCCAATTAAGTTGAAGATTTTGTCTTGTACTAAAGTGACCGTATCCACGGTCAAATCGATCAGAAATATCTGCGAGTTTACGTAATTGCTTTGAGGACAAAAGACCATATGGAATAGCAATACGAAGCATTGGTGCATGACGTTGGATATAAAGACCGTTTTGTAAACGAAGTGGTCTAAATTCATCATCAGTCAACTTACCATTTAGGTAGCGTGACGTTTGATCGCGAAATTGCGCTACGCGCTCATTCACAATAGTTTGATCGATATTATCGTACTGATACATAAGTTCTTTGATTAATACTTAATGAAAAATAAGTTTTTGGCCAACATAAATCAAGATTAAGGCTAAAACATAACGAACAGATTGTTCGCTGACTTTAGAACTTAAATGGCTGCCAATATAGATACCCGGAATTGAGCCGATTAAAAGCACGCTTAAAAGAGAGTAATCAACAGTGCCTAAGCTCGCATGACCAAGACCTGCAACAAGTGTGAGTGGCACTGCATGCGCAATATCAGTCCCTACAATTTTTGTGATGCCTATTTTAGGATAAATAAGTAATAAAGCTGTGACACCAAGTGCTCCCGCTCCCACTGAAGTTAATGTCACTAGGCCACCTAAAATAAAACCAAGAATGATAGTCACAAGAGCAATTGAATTATCTGATTTAAACAGCACAATTTTTGATTTTTCAATTAAAAAAGGCCTAAAGATAACTGCAATCGATGTCAGTAATAACGCAATACCGAGATAGAACTTAATGATATCCACTGCGCCTGTGGACGCTACATCAATTTGTCTTAGATAATAAGTGGTAAAAATGGAAGCAGGAATACTGCCAAGCATGAGCCTTTTCACAATTTTCCAATCGATATTACCTAATTTTCCGTGAGCAAAAATACCGACCGATTTCGTAATTGACGCATAAAGAAGGTCAGTACCGACAGCAAGAGCCGGTTTGATATGAAAAAATAAGACGAGAATAGGCGTCATGAGTGACCCACCCCCAACACCAGTCAGCCCTACAAGAAGGCCAACTAGAAATCCTGAAAAGATAAAACCAATATCCATACAACCCTATAAAAATTTAACTTTTTAATGCTAAAGTGGACGTCAATATAGCAAATTTTGATATTATAAATTAATAATATAATATTCTATCATTATACCTTTTGGTTATATTGGAATAAGACATGAAACTACAGCAATTACGTTGTATCCATGAGGTTGTCAAAAATAACTTTAGCATCTCTAAAGCCGCAGAAGCACTTCATACTTCCCAGCCTGGTGTGAGTAAACAAATTCAATTGCTTGAGGAAGAGGTAGGTCTCCATATTTTCTTAAGACATGGAAAACGCCTTGTAGGTCTCACTGAACCGGGTCAGCATGTGTATAGGCGCATTAGTGAGGTGATAAGGGAAATTAAAAGTATCAAACAAGTCAGTGACGAATTTAGTCATTCCAATGCTGGTGAATTAACGATTGCAACAACCCACACCCAAGCGCGCTATAAGTTACCCAGTGTGGTTCAAGCATTTATGGCTAAATATCCCGATGTCAAACTTAATATTCATCAAGGAAATCCAACACAAGTTACCGATCAAGTCGTTAAAGGCGAGGCTGATATAGGAATCGCTACCGAATCAATCAGTCAAAATGAAAAGTTATTTTGTTTGCCTTGCTATACATGGAATCGTTGTTTGGTGATGCCAGCCAAGCATCCCTTAGCTAAAGAAAAATCTATTTCACTTACCAAGCTTGCTACTTATCCGATTATCACATACGACTACGCATTTACTGGAAGTACGATTGTTTCAAAAGTTTTTCATGATGCAGGGTTAACGCCGAATATTGTATTAACTGCAATCGATGCTGACGTGATTAAAACATACGTGAATTTAGGTTTGGGTATAGGCCTCATTGCGCAAATGGCATACGATGTTAAAAGAGACCATGGGCTCATCAGTATTGATGTGAGTCATTTATTCCCGACAAGCACCACTTATCTTGGTATTAGGCAGGATGTTTTCTTAAGAGGTTTTATGTATGACTTTATTGAAATGTTTACACCTCAATTTACTAAGCAAACTATTAAGAAAATGATGTTAGAAAAAGAAAATATTTAACTCTTAAAAAATTATATGAAATCTGATTTAGATATTAATCAAGCAGCGCAGTTAAAACCTATTGATGAAATTGTCAAATCACTTCATATCAAAGTAGATGATTTAGATTTTTATGGCGCTTATCAAGCTAAATTAAAAGCTTCTTTTATGAGTCAACTAAAAGAAAATAAAGCATCTAAATTAATTTTAGTGACAGCAATGAGTCCAACCCCCGCAGGCGAAGGTAAAACAACCACCACGATTGGATTAGCTGATGCACTGTTCTCCATGGGAAAAAAATCAACCGTTTGTATTCGCGAACCTTCTCTAGGGCCCGTCTTTGGGATGAAGGGTGGTGCAACAGGCGGTGGTTATGCGCAAGTAGCTCCTATGGATAAAATTAATTTACATTTCACAGGTGATTTTCATGCAATCACATCTGCTAATAATCTACTAGCTGCATTAATTGACAACCATATTCATCAAGGAAATGAATTAAATATTGATATTGATCAAATTTCATTTAGACGATGTCTTGATATGAATGACCGTGCTTTGCGTAATATTGAATTGCAGCTTGACCATCATCATCGCAATACAGGTTTTGATATCACCGTGGCAAGTGAAGTCATGGCAATTTTTTGCTTAGCGGAGTCATTGGAAGATCTTCAATATCGATTAGGTGAAATTGAAGTTGCAAAAAGAAAAGATACAACATCAATTTATGCTAAAGATTTAAAGGCGGAAGGTGCTATGACAGCATTATTGAAAGATGCATTTCAGCCTAACGTTGTTCAAACGTTAAATGGAACGCCCGCTTTCATTCATGGAGGGCCGTTTGCGAATATTGCGCATGGATGCAATTCAGTGGTTGCGACAAAAACAGCATTAAAGTTAGCTGATTACGTCGTCACAGAAGCTGGCTTCGGCGCAGATTTGGGTGCTGAAAAATTCATTGATATTAAATGCAGACAATCAGGCATTAAGCCTGACATGATTGTTTTAGTTGCCACTATTCGTGCACTCAAGTTTCATGGTGGTCTTAGCGTTGGAGAATTAAATCAAGAGAATTTAAAAGCACTTGAAGTGGGCTTTAATAACCTAAAACGTCATATTGAAAATTGTTCTCATCACTTCGGTTTAGAAGTGATTGTTGCAATCAATCAATTTAATTCTGATACAGATAAAGAAATCACATGGCTTCAAACTACGATAGACAAAATGGGATTTAAATCAGTTTTATGCTCGCATTGGGCAGATGGCGCCAAAGGTGCTCAAAATCTTGCTCATGCTGTTTTAGATGCATTGAATAAACCTCAAACATTTAAATTTTTATACAAAGACAACATAAGCCTCAAAGAAAAAATTACAACCATTGCTTTCAAAATATATCGTGCAACAGAAATACAATTTTCGGATAGCGCTTTAAAAAAATTGGAATCACTTGAAAAAAATTATGCCAATTTACCAATTTGTATTGCTAAAACACCTTATTCATTCTCGAGCGACCCTAATGCACACGGCGCTCCTGATAATCACATACTTATGATAAGAGAATTAAGATTAGCAAGAGGCGCTGGTTTTGTAGTAGCTATCTGTGGGGACCTTATGACCATGCCAGGATTACCTAAGGTTCCTGCAAGCGAAAAAATACGATTAACTTCTGAAGGTCTTCTCCAAGGGTTAAATTGAGAGAATGAATTGTTTTAAGAGTATTGCAATACAAGAACAAACGATTCAAAAATCAAGATTTATTGGATATACATTCATAGGAGAAACAAAGCATGACGTATTGCGTGCATTGCAATCAATCGCAAAAGAACACCCTCATGCAAGTCATTTAGCTTTTGCCTACCAACTTAAATCGGAACATGGATTTGAGCCTTATTACTCAGATGCTGGGGAGCCTTCAGGCACTGCAGGAAAACCATTGTTACAATTGATTGATGCTCACCAAATTGTAAGTGGAGGCATAGGCGTCATTCGATATTATGGCGGCGTTAATTTAGGCACGGGAGGCCTGACAAGAGCTTATGGAGGTACTGGAAAGCTAGCGTTAACCCATTCCGTGATTGAGCCTTATGTGGAGTATATTAAATTAAAATTATCTATTAATTACAATAATTTAGATAACTATATTCATGTAATACATTCAATGAATGGAAGCGTTTTAGATAAAATTTTTGATGAAAAAGTGAATCTTTTAATAAAACTTCCTGAAGGAAACCTTGATAAACTAAAAGCGCGTTTTCCCATGACCGAAATCATTCATTCGCTATAATCAATCTATGCTTAATTTCATTCTTATTCTTCTTTTTATCCTGTGTAGCTTAGCCGCTTATTTATTATGGCGTACTCAAACACATTCCCCTGAAAAATTAATGTTAAAAACGCTTGAAGAAAAACATATCAAAATGATTGAAAGCATGAACGATAGTTTAAATAAGTTAACGGATCGCCTTAATCTAACACTTGCTGAGCAAGGTAAGATACAAGGTGAAATTGTGCGAGACACGATGGATAACGCGACTAATCAATTAAAAAATCTTCTTAATATGAGATTGCAGGATATTGATAGTAAGGTAAAAGAAAGTTTAGAAGAAGGATTTAAGAAAACAAACGATACGTTTGATCGTGTAATGAAACAACTTTCCACCATTGATGAGGCACAGAAAAAAATAGACGGACTCACCACGAACATTGTGAGCTTTCAAGAATTATTAGGCGATAAGAAATCTAGAGGTGCATTTGGTGAAGTGCAGCTAGAAAGTCTTGTACGAAATGCTCTACCTCCTGATGCATTTTCAATGCAACATACACTATCTAATGGTAACCGAGTAGATTGTGTTTTATTTTTACCAGAGCCAACGGGTAGCGTTGCGATTGACTCTAAATTTCCATTGGAAAGTTATAGGAAAATGCTAGATTCTAATTTGCCAACTGATGAAATTAAAAATGCGCAAAAACAATTTAAGCTTGATATCAAAAAGCACATTCATGATATCGCGAGTAAATACATTATCTCTAATGAAACTTCCGATGGTGCTGTTATGTTTATTCCTGCCGAAGCAGTCTTTGCAGAAATTCATGCCTACCATTC
>DOEL01000004.1:0-5485 GCA_003533095.1 Methylophilaceae bacterium
TGGTGCCCATGGCGGGAATCGGACCCGCGACCTCTCCCTTACCAAGGGAGTGCTCTACCACTGAGCCACATGGGCGTGTCCAAATTCTCAATATATCTGGAGCGGGCGACGAGGTTCGAACTCGCGACATTTAGTTTGGAAAACTAATGCTCTACCAGCTGAGCTACACCCGCACACCCATGGATCTAATCTCCACGTCGCCTAAAAAGGCTATTACTCATGGTGGAGGGGGAAGGATTCGAACCTTCGTACTCAGAGAGAACGGATTTACAGTCCGTCGCCTTTAACCACTCGGCCACCCCTCCAAACCGAACCCTAAATTATGTTGGTTTTTTTGATTTTTGTCAAACTAATGAGGGACTTATAGATAGGGAATAAATACGAACTAAGATGGTGCCGGATGTCGGAATCGAACTGACGACCTTCGCATTACAAGTGCGCTGCTCTACCAACTGAGCTAATCCGGCGTTATCAGGAGGCGCTACTATACCAATTTATTTAAATTTGAACTAGTTTTTTAGCTCTTAACTAGGGTTAATTTAGGTTTATTGGGTGATTTTTTTGTCTCTTTTAAACCTATTTCTTGATCTTCTTTCACTTCAAAGAATAATCCTTCACCATTTTCTTTAGCGTAAATACCCTCAACAGCCGCAATAGGTAAGTATAAATTTTCAGGCGCCCCATTAAATCTTGCTGTAAAGGTAATTGCTTCATCTCCCATCAACAAATCTTTAATAGATTCAGGGCTTAAATTAAGAAGAATTTTCCCATCTTTAATAAAAGCTTTTGGTGCTAGAGTATTTTGATCCACCTTTACAAGCAAATAAGGTGTGAATTGTTCAACAACACACCACTCATAAATCGCTCTTATAAGATAAGGTTTAGTCGAGGCCGGTTTTGCCATTGTTACTAAATTATTTTCTCATCGCTTTTTCTGAAGGAGTCATTGCATCAGCATAAAGTGGTCTTGAGAATAATTTCTCTGCATACTTAAGTAATGGTGCTGCTTGATTTGGAAGTTCAATTCCATAATGTCCCAAACGCCATAGCAAAGGAGCAATTGCAACATCTAACATTGAAAATTCATCACTTAATAGATGTTGTTGTTTAGAAAAAATAGGAACAATCAAAAGCAAATTATCACGCACATGTTTTCGTGCAATCTCTTTAGCTGCTTCATCTGTAGATTCTAAAGCTGGAATATGAACAAATAATTGTTTTTCAAAATCACTTAAAAATAAACGCGCTCTTGCTCTCATTACCGGATCAGCTGGCATTAGCTGAGGATGTGGAAAGCGTTCATCAATATATTCATTGATAATATTAGCGTCTGTTAATACGAGATCTCTTTCTACCAATACTGGAACCGAATTATGCGGGCTTAATATAGCTAAATCTTCTGGCTTATTTGCTAAGTCAACATCAACAACTTCAAAATCCATGCCTTTTTCAAATAAAACAATTCTGCAGCGGTGACTAAAAGGATCGATCGATCCTGAATATAATTTCATCATAATTATTTAATATCTTTCCAAAATTCTTTCTTAAGTTTGATTGTTAGAACTAATAACAAGCCGAGGAATAATAAAACATAATACCCCATATGAAGTCTTTTAATTTTTGAAGGCTCAGACATGAAAGTAAGATAATTTACAAGATCTCCTACAAGTGCATCATATTCTTTTACTGATAGCGTACCCGGCTTCACAAGCTCCAAAGTATGATGTTCTTCATTTAACTTTTGATCACCTTGTAACTTCCACAAAATATGAGGCATTGCTGTTTTATCAAAAACAGTATTATTCCATCCAGTCGGTCTAGAAGAGTCGCGATAGTATCCTCTTAAATAACTATAGATCCAATCCGAACCTCTCGCTCTGACTTCAACAGAAAGGTCAGGCGGATTTGCACCAAACCAAGCTTTAGCATCTTTCTTGGTCATTGCAATTTTCATAGGCTCGCCAACTTTTTCTGCTGTGAAAAGTAAATTCTCTTTAATCAAATTATCAGACAATCCGATATCTTTTAAACGGTTATATCTCATATAGTTTGCGCTATGACAATTCAAACAATAATTGATAAATGTTTTAGCACCTCTTTGAAGAGACGCTTGATCATTTAAATCGATAGGCGCTTTATCTAATGTTAAATGTTCATTCGCAAATCCAGCATTTGAAAAAACAAATATAAATATTAAAAATAATTTAGTTAAAATTTTCATTAGTAACTGACCCTTGTAGGAACTGGTTTTGTTTTATCTTTTTTACTGTAATAAGGCATTAGCGCAAAAAATAAGAAATAAGTAATTGTAAAAATTCGAGCAACTACCGTGGCTTTATCAACGCCGCCAATTACTGGAATTGAATTAGAAAATTGACCCCAAACATTGGATGGCACCGTGCCTAAGTAACCCAGAACAAAAAAGCTCACAACAAATAATGCAATCCATCTTTTAAACAAATTACCTTTGTAGCGAATCGATCTAACTTTACTTTTATCCAACCAAGGTAAAAATGCAAATGCGAGCACAGATAATCCCATTGCAGCAACCCCTGGAAATTGAGAATTTAATACAGGTGGCACAGCGCGAAGAATTGAATAATAAGGTGTGAAGTACCAAACAGGCGCAATATGAGCAGGCGTTTTTAGAGGATCTGCAGGTATAAAATTGTTAGCTTCTAAAAAGTAGCCTCCCATTTCAGGCAAATAAAAAATAATCAGCGCAAATACAATAAGGAATACAGAAACTCCAACCAAGTCTTTTACTGTGTAATATGGATGAAATGGAATGCCATCTAGAGGAATGCTTGTTTTTTTATCAAGATTCTTTTTAATTTCAACGCCATCAGGGTTGTTTGAACCGACTTCATGAAGCGCCACAAGGTGAACAAACACAAGTCCACAAAGTGCTAAAGGAAGGGCAATCACATGAAACGCAAAGAAACGATTTAATGTTGCGTCCGAGACTAGATAATCTCCTCTTAACCATTCAGATAGATCTGGCCCAACAAATGGAATTGCGGAGAAAAGATTCACAATCACTTGAGCGCCCCAATAAGACATTTGCCCCCAAGGTAATAAATATCCAAAGAAAGCCTCGCCCATCAAGCATAGAAAAATAGCTACTCCAAAAAGCCATAAAAGTTCTCTAGGATTTTTATAAGATCCATAAATTAACCCTCTAAACATATGCAAATACACAACCACAAAAAACATAGAGGCGCCTGTGGAATGCATATATCTAATAAGCCATCCAAATGACACATCTCGCATAATATATTCCACAGATCCAAATGCTAATTCAGCATCTGGCTTGTAGTGCATAGTTAAAAATATGCCTGTCACTAACTGGAGAACAAGCACTAACATAGCAAGTGAACCAAAGAAATACCAAAAATTGAAATTTTTAGGTGCGTAATATTCTGTAAGGTGATTTGTAATGAGAGATGACAAAGGGAATCTTTCATCCACCCAAGCCATCAATCCCCCTTTAGATTTTTTTGTTTTGATTTCTGTTTTCATACTTTTAAGTTAGCCTTATCCTTTATTGTCTTCACCAATTAAGAGAGTGTTGTCATTAATATACTTATGCGGGGGAACTACAAGATTAATTGGCGCCGGAGATCCTTTAAATACTCGACCCGCTAAATCGAATTTAGAGCCATGGCATGGACAGAAAAATCCACCATTCCAATTTTCACCCATATCACCTTGGGCCTGTAATTTAGCAGAAGGGGAGCAACCTAAGTGAGTGCAAATACCAACTAAAACAAGTAAATTAGGTTTTAATGATCTTGTTGCATTCTTACAATAACTTGGCTGTTGAGAAATTACGTCAAGATTAGGGTCGGAAAGATTAGGATCGTTTTTTTTCAGGCCGTCTAACATTGCTTTAGAGCGATTAATAATCCAAACTGGCTGACCTCTCCATTCAGTTGTGATCATAGACCCTGCTTCAATTTTACTTATATCAACTTCAACAGGGGCTCCAGCTGCTTTTGCGCGCTCACTTGGTGTCATACTTGATAAGAAAGGAACGGCAATCGCTCCAGCGCCGATCGCACCCGTAACAGTGGTCGCTGCAATTAAAAAACTTCTTTTCTTTTTATCTATTTTATCGTCCTGATGATTTGCCATGATCTTGTGTAAGTATGCTTTTATGAAATTAATAAGATTGAGAGAAATTAACTCTGCGAAAGTTGCTCATTATACAAAATTTCATTCGAAATCTAAATAGGAGCAGAGCTAAATTAAGTCTTATCAAGCCTTTAAGTTTATTCGTTTAGACGCAAATAGGCCTAATTCATATAAAACCCATAATGGAATTGCTAAGCAAAATTGTGAAATCACGTCAGGTGGAGTCAAAATAGCGCCTATAACGAATGCAATCACAATCATATAAGGCCTCGCCTCTTCTAAAGTTTCTACTTTTACCCATCCAAGAATCACTAATATAAGAATAATCACAGGTACTTCAAATGCCAGCCCAAACGAAATAAGCAAAGATAGAATGAGATCTAGATAATTAGAAATATCGATCATCAAACTTACGTTTGAAGGCGTCATCAGTATGAAAAAATTAAATACGATTGGGAAAATTAGATAATAGGCGAAAGTCATTCCTACAAAGAACAATATAAAGCCACTGACGAATGATAATAAAATTAATTTTTTTTCTTTTTTATAAAGCCCAGGAGAAATGAATCGCCAAAATTGATAAAAAATAAAAGGGAGTGAAAGTAAAAAAGAAATAAAAGCTGTAATTTTGATTGGCACTAAAAAAGTTGAAGTGAGTCCGGTGCTCACCAACTTATTTCCATCCGTTAATTTTGCAATGAGGGGCGCTGAAAAAAAACTATAAATGTCATTTGCATAAAAACTTAAGCATACAAAAATGGCAATAAAACTGATTGCACTTCTAAAAAGAGTGTTTCTTAATTCAATGAGTTGCTGAATAAAAGGTTTAAAGTGGGTCACCGAGATTTAATCGACTTTTTTTTAATTTCACGCTGAATCTTTTGAAGTTCTTTAAACTTTTCTTCTCGCTCAATTTCTTCTTTGAGTTTGCCAATATAATTTTGTGCTCTTCCGGTCAGCTTACCTAAAACCTTGGCTACTTTAGGCAACTTTTCTGGGCCAATAACCATAAGTGCTACAAAAAAAATAACAACTAACTCAGAAAAAGAAACGTCAAACATAAAACTTATTTTCTAGCGCGAGTTTTTGAAACTCCTCGACGTATTGTTTTAGTTTTAGGTTTATTCTCATCTTTAACTGCATCTTTAAAATTTTTAACAGCAGCCCCCAAATCACTTCCTATATTTCTCAATTTGCTTGTGCCAAATATTAAAAAAACAATTAATAAAACAATTAACCAGTGTGTGATACTTGAAAATCCCATATTAACTCCTCATTAAATTTTTGCTAGTTTTGAGCTTCCGCCATAGACATGGAAATGCATATGAAAAACTTCTTGACCACCTTC
>DOEL01000004.1:5828-6254 GCA_003533095.1 Methylophilaceae bacterium
GCCAACAAAAGCATATTCGAAATAATTTCTTTATCTACTTCGCTACAAGTCATTAAATTTTCAATATGTTTTTTTGGTGTAATTAGAAAATGAACTTTATCAATCGGATGAATATCATGGAAAGCAATTAATTCATCATTCTCAAATATTTTTTTGCTCGGTATCGAGCCTTCAATAATTTTACAGAAGATACAAGTCATATTATTGTACTTTTGGGGGACGATTTTTTTTCTCTTCAATACCTGAAGTACCTTCCCTTCTGGAAAGTTCATTCAAAATATCTTCCGCACTTAAATTTTTGTGCGCCATTAATACTAGTGTATGAAACCATAGATCAGCAACTTCATGAACAAGCTCTTTGTTATTTCCTTGACGCGCAGCAATGATTGTTTCAAAGGCTTCTTCATTTACTTTTTTTAAAATGGC
>DOEL01000004.1:6597-8615 GCA_003533095.1 Methylophilaceae bacterium
ATTCATATTAATTATTTCTTATAAATATCTTTAGGTTCTTTGATGACAGGGTAATCAGTAACCCACATATTTTTGTCATCTAACTTTTGATAAAAACAAGTTTCACGACCTGTATGACAAGCAATGTTTTCAATTTGCTCAATTTTAAGCAAGATGACATCACCATCACAATCAAGTCTTATTTCATGAACATTCTGAACATGTCCAGATTCTTCACCCTTTTCCCAAATTTTTTTTCTGGATCTTGACCAATAAAAAGCTTTTTTATTTTTTTGTGTAAGTTCTAAAGCTTCTTGATTCATCCATGCAAACATAAGAATTTTATTTGTTTTGAAGTCTTGTGCAATGACAGGGACAAGTCCATCTTTATCCCATTTGATAGATTGTATCCAGTTCATTGGCGAATCTCGATGTGATTAGATTTCATAAACGCTTTCGCCTCATTAATCGTGTAAGTTCCAAAATGAAATATGCTTGCCGCTAAGACTGCATCAGCCCCACCTATTTTTACACCATCTACGAGATGCTGAAGATCACCAACACCTCCTGAAGCAATAATAGGCACATCCACTTTATCAGATATTGCCTTAATCAATTCAAGATCAAAACCTTTTTTTGTCCCGTCTCGATCCATACTAGTAATTAATAATTCACCTGCACCTAAAGAAGCCATTTTTGCTGCCCATTCAACCGCATCTAATCCTGTGGCATTTCTACCTCCATGAGTAAATACTTGCCAAAAAGATTTGCCTCCTTCTGTCGTTAACTTTGCATCAATTGCAACCACAATGCATTGAGAACCAAATCGAGATGAAGTTTGAAAAACAATATCTGGATTAACAATTGCTGAGGTATTAATACTGACTTTGTCAGCGCCTGCATTGAGTAAATTTCTTACATCTTCGGGAGTTCGAACGCCACCACCTACAGTCAGTGGAATAAAAACTTCTTTGGCAACATTCTCAATAATATCAAGTATTAAACCACGATTATCTGAGCTCGCCGTGATATCTAAAAAAGCTAATTCATCAGCGCCTTGCTCATTATATTTTTTTGCCACCTCTACAGGATCACCTGCATCTTTTAATTCTAAAAAATTAATCCCTTTAACAACTCTGCCATCAGTCACATCTAGACAAGGAATAATTCTTTTAGCGAGTGACATTTATTTGGTAAGCTCATCTGCGAGAGTTTGTGCTGCTTTAAAATCAAGAGTTCCTTCGTATATAGCTCTGCCTGTAATTGCTCCGCTGACACCTGCATATGCAATTGAACATAAATTTTTAATGTCTTCCATATTAGTCACGCCACCACTTGCAATCACGGGAATAGTAAGTGCTTCAGCTAATTTTTCGGTTGCTTCAATATTCAAACCATTCAACATGCCATCGCGACCAATATCTGTATAAATAATAGCTTCAACACCATAACCTTCAAATTTTTTTGCAAGCTCAATGACATTGTGTCCGGTTAATTTAGCCCATCCATCAATAGCCACTTCCCCTTCTTTTGCATCAAGTCCTACAATAATTTGTCCAGGAAATGCATAACAAGCTTCGTGAAGAAAACCAGGATTTTTGACTGCAGCTGTACCTATAATTATGTAGTCCACACCGTTATTAAGATATTTTTCAACGGTGTCGAGATTACGAATGCCGCCACCTAATTGAATTGGAATCGCACCATCTACTTCTTTTACAATCGCTTTAATTGCGGATTCATTCACTGGCTTACCTGCAAAAGCACCGTTTAGATCAACCAAATGTAATCTTCGAGCCCCTAGATCTGTCCATTGTTTTGCGATTTCTCCAGGGTTTTCTGAAAAGATTGTTGATTCTTCCATTAAGCCTTGTTTAAGCCTAACGCATTTGCCGTCTTTCAAATCAATTGCTGGAATGATTAACATAAACTAAAACCTACACTGACCATTGAACAAAATTTTTGATAAGCTGTAAACCAGCAGTCGAACTTTTTTCAGGATGAAATTGGACTGCAAAAATATTTTCTTTAGCAATAGC
>DOEL01000015.1:0-2281 GCA_003533095.1 Methylophilaceae bacterium
AGTCGAATATCTCAAACAAAATGATGTTAAACATTTTGCCATCATTGATGCTGCAATGAACGATTTGATGCGACCTACTTTATATGATGCTTACCATGAGATTAAAGTAGTGCGTGAACATGATACAAAATCTCAACCGTTTGATGTTGTAGGTCCTGTCTGTGAGAGTGGTGACTTTATTGCAAAAAATCGATCATTAAAATTAAAAGAAAATGATCTTGTTTGTATTATGTCAGCAGGCGCTTATGGCATGAGTATGAGTTCAAATTACAACTCTCGCGGTCGTGCTGCTGAGGTGATGGTAGATCGAGATAAAGTTTTTGAAGTTAGAACACGTGAAAAAACGAGTGATCTATTTAAGCTCGAAAAGAAAATTCCACTTTAATCAAAAATAACGGTTTTATTTGCATAAATGAGAATACGATTCTCTATATGCCAACGTACTGCTTTTGATAAAACAATTCGTTCTAAATCTCTTCCCTTTTGAATGAGGTCTTCAACTTGATCACGATGAGAAATACGATCAATATCTTGCTCAATGATAGGGCCTTCATCTAATACTTCGGTGACATAGTGACTTGTAGCACCAATCAACTTAACACCTCGCTCAAAAGCACGATGATAAGGTCTTGCACCAATAAATGCAGGTAAGAATGAATGATGAATATTAATGACGCGCTGTGGATAACGCTTTACAAAATCCTCACTTAAAATTTGCATGTAGCGCGCAAGCACAATGAAGTCAACTTGATATTTATCAAATAACTCAAATTGCTTTGCTTCGGCTTCTTTCTTTTTGTCTTTTTCAACTGGAATATGAAAAAAAGGAATGCCATAAAATTCAGCGAGTTTCTGAGTGTCTAAATGATTACTAATAATGAGCGGAATGTCACATTGCAGCTCATTATTTTTATAGCGATGAAGTAAATCTGCTAAACAATGATCGTATTGTGACACCATAATAGCCATACGAGGCTTATCTTTAGAAAGCTTTAATTCCCATGTCATCTGATAGGTTTTAGCAATTGCTTCAAAAGCTTTTGCGAAAGAAACTTCATCTAAAGAAAAGTCTTTTAAGTCCCATTCGACTCGCATAAGAAAGAGACTATTTTCAGCATCTTGGTGCTGATCAGCATGCAAAATATTTGCATTATGTTGATATAAAAAATCTGCGATAGCCGCCACAATACCTTTGGTATCAGGGCATGTAATTAATAAGGTCGCTGTGTTTTTCATAAGATTAGGTATCCATCTTGAATAAAACGAATTATACATGGACAATCAGGAATAAAATAATTAGTCATCACGATCAAAAGCCCTAAAATACAATCTATGACAGATAAAATTAACATTCTTTTAGCTAATCCTCGCGGCTTTTGTGCAGGCGTAGATCGCGCCATTCAAATTGTCGAAGAAGCATTATCTCAATACGGGAAACCTATATATGTTCGACACGAAGTGGTCCATAACCAATACGTTATCAACGATTTAAAAACAAAGGGTGCTATTTTTATTGAAGATCTTAATGATGTGCCTAAAGGGTCTCATGTCATTTTTAGTGCCCATGGTATTTCAAAAGCTATTCGTGAAGAAGCAAAGGCACTCGAACTCATACCTATCGATGCCACTTGCCCATTGGTCACTAAAGTTCACGTCGAAGTCAATAAAATGCTCAATCAAGGTATGGACATTATTATGATAGGACACAAAGGTCATCCTGAAGTAGAAGGCACGATGGGTCAAATTGAAGCACATCATACAAATCGAAAAATGTACTTAATTGAAACCATTGAAGATGTTAAAGATTTAACGATTAACCATCCAGATAAGATCGCCTATGTGACCCAAACCACACTATCGATTGACGATACAAAAGCAATCATTGAAACTTTAAAAACAAAATACCCAAATATCCAAGGACCTAAAAGTGATGACATTTGTTATGCCACACAAAATAGACAAGATGCAATCAAAGAAATAAGTGGCTTGTGTGATCTTATTATTATTGTGGGCTCTCAGAATAGTTCCAATTCAAATCGTCTCAAAGAGTTAGCTTTAAGAGAAGGTGTGGAAGCTTATATGATTGATCATGAAGATGCTCTTCAGTCATCCTGGCTTCTTAATAAAAAAAATATTGGTATTTCAGCAGGAGCTTCTGCACCTGAGATCAGTGTTAAGAATATTGTAAATAAAATTGAATCGCTTACAAAAGCTCATATCCGTGAACTTCCTGGTGTTGAAGAAAGTGTTGTTTTCAGATTACCTAAGATTTAAAGATGGC
>DOEL01000015.1:2667-3590 GCA_003533095.1 Methylophilaceae bacterium
TCTGTCACAGGAAGCTTAGAAGACAACGAAACTCCAAAAGATGCCGCGATAAGAGAAGTATTTGAAGAAACAGGCATTGATACAAGCCAGTATCAACTTGAAGATTGGAATCTTTCCCACATCTATGAAATTTATGCACATTGGCGATATCGGTACGCCCCTGATGTGACTCACAATCAAGAACATATCTTTGGACTTAAGGTACCAACCACGATACCTATTCAATTATCAAAAGATGAGCATGTGCAATATCTTTGGGTCGATTGGCGTGAAGCGATGGATAAAGTTTTTTCTTGGACCAATGTTGAGGCCATAAAAAAATTAGCCGAAATTCATCAACTAAAACTGTAAAATAGATAGTCTATGCAAGTTGCTCAAATTAAATTTAATGCGTTTGAATCTATCAGCGATGATGATTGCCAACAAAGAATTATTGCAGCCAAAAATAAACTGGGTAAAGATTTAGTTATCTTAGGTCATCATTATCAGCATGAATCTGTATATCGACATGCAGATTACACAGGTGACTCCCTAAAACTTTCTCGTGTCGTTGAGTCTCTTGACGCTAAATATATCGTATTTTTAGGTGTGCACTTCATGGCTGAAGTTGCCAATATTTTATCGAGACCTGATCAAATCACGATTCTTCCAGACTTAGCGGCTGGATGCTCCATGGCAGACATGGCCAATTTAAGTAAAGTAGAAAGAAGTTATCGAGAGCTTTCCAAAGTACTTTCATTTGATGAGGTCATCACTCCTGTCACTTATATTAATTCTGCTGCAGACCTCAAAGCTTTCTGTGGCGAACATGGAGGGATTGTCTGCACTTCAACGAATGCCACAAAAATTATTGAATGGTCATTTAAGCAACGTGAAAAAGTTTTATTTTTCCCTGATCAAAATCTAGGTCGTTGGAGTGGTCA
>DOEL01000071.1:0-272 GCA_003533095.1 Methylophilaceae bacterium
GCAATTCTCGACATATAAATTTATAAATTGATATTTGAAATTTTAGCTACGGTATTAATATCTTTATCACCGCGGCCCGATAAATTAACTAGAATCACTTGATCAGACTTCATCGTTTTTGCAAGTTTTTCTGCATAAGCTAGAGCATGGCTACTTTCAAGCGCTGGAATAATGCCTTCAGTCAAACATAAATTATGAAATGCCTCTAAAGCTTCTGTATCTGTTACAGCAACATATTCGGCACGTTTAATATCTTTTAACCAAGCATGCTC
>DOEL01000071.1:629-5048 GCA_003533095.1 Methylophilaceae bacterium
AGAACACCGATAGGGCTATTGGCTGTTAAAGGTGCTGCGTGCTTTCCTGTTTCGATACCATGCCCTGCAGCCTCAACACCAATTAATCGAACATCTGATAAATCAATGTAAGGATAAAAAATGCCCATTGCATTTGAACCGCCGCCCACGCATGCCACTACTGCATCAGGCTGTCGACCAAGCATTTCATTCATTTGTGATTTACATTCCACACCCACAACTGAATTAAAGTCACGCACCATCATAGGATAAGGATGAGGTCCAGCTACTGTACCAATGATATAAAAAGTCGTTGAAATATTGGTGACCCAATCTCGCATCGCTTCATTGAGCGCATCTTTTAAAGTTTTGGACCCGCTTTCTACAGGCACAACCTTCGCTCCAAGAAGTTTCATACGGTAAACATTAGGTGCTTGTCTTTTAACGTCTTCAGATCCCATGTAAACCACGCACTCAAGGCCTAGACGTGCAGAAATTGTTGCGGTTGCAACACCATGTTGCCCTGCTCCTGTTTCAGCAATAATGCGTGGTTTGCCCATTCGCTTCGCAAGAAGAGCTTGGCCCACAGTGTTATTCACTTTGTGTGCGCCTGTATGATTTAAATCTTCTCGCTTTAAATAAATTTGCGCACCGCCTACTCGATCAGACCATCTTTTTGCATGGTAGATAGGGCTTGGACGTCCCACAAAATGCTTTAGGTCATGATGAAATTCTGCAAGAAAGTCAGGGTCATGACGATACTTTTCATACATCACTCTTAATTCATCAAGTGCCTCAATTAAGGTTTCTGCGACAAAGACCCCACCAAATGGACCAAAATGGCCTTTTTCATCTGGCATATCATACGGTTGCATTTTGAGTTTCCTTTATAAATTCTTGAATTTTAAGAGCATTTTTAATGCCTTTTGATTCTTCTACGCCACCACTCACGTCAACGGCGTAAGGCTTCACTTTGTTTATGGCCTCTTTAACATTGCCTAAATTAAGGCCTCCTGCCAAAACAATTGGTTTAGAGAGCCCATGGGGAATTAAATTCCAATCAAATGTTTGACCTGTACCACCCTTGAGATATTCATGAGAAGCATCAAGCAATAAAGCTTCTGCGTCATAGAAATCATTAGCGTATTGTAGCAAATCTACCGAGGGTGAAACGGCAACGGCTTTGATATAAGGGAAATTGAATTGCCTACAAAAATCAGGAGTTTCTTCTCCATGAAATTGTATAAGATTGATTAAACCAGATTCGATGATCTCTTTTATGTGGACTGAATCAGCATTTACAAAAAGGCCTACTTTAGTGACAAAAGGAGGCAATGTTCTAGCGATAGCTTTAAATGCATCAAAAGCAATATATCGTGGACTTTCTTTAAAAAATACAAAACCAAGAGCATCACAACCTGCATGAATAGCAGCGTTTGCATCTTCTAAACGCGTAATGCCACAAATTTTAGTACGAATTCTCAATGTGAAATAAACTCAAAATTAAAGATAGACATTATAAAGATTAACGATCTTGGCTTAAACGATTATTGTCAAAAATATTGACGGTTCGATGCGTAAAAGGGAATGCAAAGCTCGCATCATAATCAACCCCAGATAAATAAAGGCCATGAGGAGAAAATGTAGGGGGAGATTTTGTCCTATCTTTTGATAGCAACAACTCTCTAATGTAATCACTTGGATAATTCCCTTTTCCAATATACAAAATAGCACCCATCATATTTCTAATTTGATGGTGCAGAAAACCATTAGCAGAAAATTTAAAAAGATAAAATGGATGAAAATTTTCAATAGATGTGCGAGTCATTATTCTGACAGGACTTTTAGCTTGGCATTCTGAAGACCGAAACGCACTAAAATCATGTTCACCTTCAAAATATTGAATGGCCTCTTTCATTTTATTAAGATCAAGCTCATCATGAATCCAGCCTGCTTTATTAGCCCATAGGGCGGAAGGAAAAGAAGCGTTATAAACCAAGTACTCGTAATGACGCTGTGTGGCTGAATAACGCGCATGAAAAGTATCATCAACTTTTTTTGCCCATAAAACTCGAATAGAGAGTGGCAGAAAAGCATTAACACCTCTTACCCAAGCATTCATTGGTCTTTCAATTATTGTTTCAAAATGAACAATTTGAATTAACGCATGAACCCCAGTATCAGTCCGACCCGAAGCAAAAGTATCTAATTTTTCATGCGCAATATTTTCAAGTGCTTTTTCAATTTCACCTTGAATAGAATCAACATCATTCTGCTTTTGCCAACCAGAATAATTAGATCCGTCATATTCAATACATAGTGCGATTTTCATAAAAATATTTAAAAGTAAAAAATGAAACAAAATGTCATTGTTAACATAAAAAAAATCGTTATCTTAGATAATAAATTAACCCTCTCTTCTTTAATCTCAAGATAGGAATGTTTCTTATCAATTTTATTGCTTGAATATAAAAGCAAGGAAGATAAATCATTAAAGTTAAAACGTAATTGACGCTTTAATTGAAAAGTCTTTACATACTCTATCGTCAAATAAAGACGCACGGCAAATCGCTTTGCATCAAAACCCATTGGTTTTAAGGGTTTAAATATAAAATAAAAAGTCTCAATTAAAGTTTGATAGCTCATCAATGAAACCATGATGGAAATCACAGCCACAGAATTAATGAGACGCATGATTTGAGTCGCACCTAAGAAAATGCCCTCAAAAGAAGGGGATAAGTACGGCCAAAGTACTATATATTCACCCGGCGTATTAAATACATATAAAAAAAAGGTAATAATAAGAAAAAATTTTAGCTTGAAAATAAGCTTAAGCATTGAGAACTTAATGCATAAAGAAATAGCAAAAATAAAAAGAAACAAGGAAAGATTAAAAATAAAATTAAATTTATTGATAAGTAATAAAGCACAAAAAACACTTACCAATTTAACTAATGCATGCACGATAATTTAATAACTTTATACCTAATCAGAATGAGTGGGCTTCTGATCTTTCTCTGATAAATTTATTTCAATGCCAGATAAATCAATATCTTCTAGTGCACTATCTTGTTTTACTGGAGGTGTTTCAGATTTTTCTTTATTTAGATTAAGTGAATCAATCAGATTTTTTTGCTCTTGTTGTTTTTTAGTTTTAATTACAAAAAGCATAATTAAGATTACAAATAAAATACCTAGAAAAATAAATAGTCCGCTTGATGATGAGACACTTGAAACTTCTTTATCAGCCGCCAGCTGAGCGTTAGCCTTTTCATCATTAGCACCATCAGATATCGACGATTTGAAGGAAGCATCATGGGGTGCATCGGAATCATTTTTACTAGCTTCCATATCACTAGGTTTACTAATGAGAGAATTTAGATCGGGCTTAGACTCAACTTGTGGCGCTTTTGAAACTGAATCTTTTTCCTTGCTTGGCAAGTCTTTAGTTTGATTAACTTGCTTTGATTTTTCTTGAAGCTCAAACAAAGCCTGATTAGATACAGCTAATATTTTTTTAGCATCTGCAAGCTCTTTTTCTAAAAGAGAAATTTTTTGTTCGGCATCTTTAATATTTTTCTCTAGGGCTGTTTTATCATCATTGATTTGATTAATTTCTTTTTGAACAATTTCTTTGCTATTTTTATCATTGCCTAGCGTATCCCCCGTCAACTTAATTCGTGGTGTAGGTGTGGTTGGTTGACTCTGAATAACGCTAGCTTCCGCAGTTTGACCTTCAGTCTTAGGAGTATTTATTTTTGGGCTATCTGCAACAGCTTCAGCAGTTTTGGTTCTAAAATTATTCCACTGTGTAGATTGAATTTTGATTTCAGCAATAGCTTTAGCATGACTTAGATTCATAAAATCATCTTTTGTCGGTAACAGAATCTTCTGTCCAACTTCTAAGCCATTAATATTTTTATTCGTAAAGGCTAACTCATTTAGATTGAAAATACCTATCACCATTTGCTCGGTTGTAATACCAGGTATCTTATTTTCACGGGCAATTTTATAGATAGTATCTGTAGGTTTAACAGTTATTGATTTTGAAGAAGGATCCGATAACTTATTTTTATCTAAGGATTTAAGATTACTTTTGGTATCTTTTTCGAGAGCAATTTTGTTCTTGTCTATACTTTCCTTTGGTTCTTTTTTTTCACCCATAGAGAGCTGCTCAGTCTTATCTACAGTGACAATTTTCTCTTGCTGAATTATCGGGGTTTCTGGTGGATCAAGAAGAACTGTATATTCACGATAATTTCTTCCTTTAGCAGAATCCACTTGAATAAGTAAATCTAAAAATGGGTCTGGTACAGGTTGAGTACTTTTTAATTTTAGAACAGTAAGTCCTTTTTCATTTTTTTGTAATTCCACAGAGATATTGTTATGAATGGCGAGTCGTTCAATGCCTTGTGATTCATAATTCTCTTTTGAAGCCAA
>DOEL01000071.1:5410-8414 GCA_003533095.1 Methylophilaceae bacterium
CGGAAGTAACAATACACATAATAAAAATATTTTTTTAATTTGTTTGCACATAAATTTTATTTAATAGATTGGATAAGTATTCTTAAAACACGTCTAAGCGGTTCTGCAGCACCCCAAAGCAATTGATCACCTACTGTAAAAGCTGAAATATACTCAGGCCCCATATTTAGTTTTCTAATTCTTCCCACAGGAATTGAAAGTTTTCCTGAAACTGCTGCCGGACTTAATTCTTTTATTGAGGCTTCTCGCTCATTCGGTATGAATTTAACCCATGCATTTGCACCACTAATAATTTGATTAATTTCTTCTATGGGAATATTCTTTTTCAATTTAATGGTTAACGCTTGGCTATGACAACGCATCGCACCGATCCGCACACATAGTCCCTCAATGACAATTGGATTTTCTTCTCGTCCAAGAATTTTATTGGTTTCAGCGGATCCTTTCCATTCTTCTTTACTTTGACCGTTATTTAAATCTTTATCAATCCAAGGAATTAGACTTCCTGCCAAGGGGACACCGAAGTTTTCAACAGGAAAGCCTTGCGAATTGATTGTAGAGGAAACATTACGATCAATATCTAAAATTGATGTCTTGGGGTCATCAATTAACTCTTTTGCGTATTTATAAACAACGCCCATTTGCGAAATAAGTTCTCTCATGTTTTGAGCGCCAGCACCACTTGCCGCTTGATAGGTCATCGATGAAACCCATTCGACAAGATCTTTCTTAAAAAGACCATCGAGCGCTAATAACATTAGAGATACTGTGCAGTTTCCACCAATCCAATTTTTATTTCCATTTTTATATGCTTTTTGAATTAGATCATGATTTAAAGGATCTAAAATTATTACTGCATCTTTTTCCATTCTCAAAGATGAGGCCGCATCAATCCAATGCCCCTGCCATTGAGCTCTTCTTAATTTGGGATATATATCAGAGGTGTAATCGCCGCCTTGACATGAAAGAATGATATCCATTGTAGCGAGCTCATTAATGTCATACGCATCTTTTAAGGTGCTATCTCCTCCAGAAAAAGATGGAGCTGCACTACCCGTCTGTGAAGTAGAAAAGAAAGTTGAGTCAAACTCTTTAAAATCATTTTCCTCTTGCATTCTTTGCATAAGGACTGAGCCTACCATCCCTCTCCACCCTACAAAACCAACTCGAATCATCAAATATCCTATTCTTTAATTAATTAAGTGATGCAATCACTGCCTCACCCATTTCACTGCAGCTTACTTTTTTATCTCCAGCAGAAAAAATGTCTGCTGTTCTATAGCCATGAGCTAATGCTTTTTTAACCGCTGATTCAATTTTATTTGCATTTTTTTCGTCATTAAATGTATATCTAAACATCATTGCTAAAGACAATATTGTAGCTAGAGGATTCGCTATATTTTTTCCCGCAATATCAGGTGCTGAACCATGACTAGGTTCATACATGCCTTTATTTTTACTATCAAGCGATGCAGATGGAAGCATGCCAATTGAACCGGTTAACATAGATGCCTCATCCGATAAAATATCCCCAAAAATATTACCTGTAACTAGTACATCAAATTGCTTTGGATTTTTGATGAGCTGCATCGCTGCATTATCAACATACATATGGGTCAATTCAACTTCCGGATATTCTTTTGAAAGCTCAATCATAATTTGACGCCATAGCTCTGTTGTTTCTAAAACATTCGCTTTATCTACGGAACATAACTTTTTTGAACGTTTCATTGCAATCTGAAATGCCACATGAGCAATACGTTTAATTTCAGATTCTGAATATCGCATCGTATTGATACCTTCTCGTTCACCCTTTTCATTTGTTTGAATACCTCTAGGTTGTCCAAAGTAAATGTCACCTGTTAGTTCTCTTACAATCATGATGTCAAGATTAGAAACAATTTCTGGCTTTAGGGTGGAAGCACCTGCAAGTTCAGGGTATAAAATAGCGGGTCTTAGATTAGCAAACAAATTAAGTTCTTTTCTAATCCGTAGCAATCCACGCTCAGGTCTTTTATCTCTAGGAAGACTGTCATATTTCCAATCACCGACAGCGCCTAAAAGAACAGCATCAGACTTAATCGCTAGATCAAGAGTAGAATCTGGAAGAGGATCACCAAATTTTTCATAACCAGCTCCTCCTATAGGAGCTTCAATTAACTCTGCACCCACATTAAGGGCTTTCAAAACATCAACTGCCTGTTTGGTAATCTCAGGGCCAATGCCGTCCCCAGGTAAAATTGCAATTTTCATTTTATTTAAGAAATCTTTCTATATTAAAGAAGCCAAGAATTTTTTTGGTAATACTCTTTTTCAAACGCTTTAATACTCTCGCTATACTGCATTGTGAGTCCAATATCATCCAATCCATTCATTAAACAATGCTTTCTAAATGCATCGACTTGAAAACTTATTTTTTCATTTGAAGGAAGTACAATGAATTGATTTTCTAAGTCAATAGTTAATGTATAACCTTTAATGTCATAAATCGAATTAAATAATTGATCGATTGTTTCAGAAGATAAAGTGATAGGCAATAAACCATTTTTAAAGCAATTACTAAAAAAAATGTCAGCGAAGCTTGGCGCTAAAATCGCCCTAAAACCATAATCTTCGATTGCCCATGGCGCATGCTCTCTTGAAGAACCACAACCAAAATTCTCACGCGCAATTAAAATTGTTGCCTTTTCATAAGGCGCTTGATTGAGTACGAAATCTGGATTTTTTTTTCTTTGAGTCAAATCCATGCCTGGCTCGCCATGATCAAGATATCTCCATTCATCAAATAGATGAGGGCCAAAACCTGTTTTTTTAATTGATTTCAAAAATTGTTTTGGAATAATTGCATCCGTATCAACATTCGCGCGATCAAGGGGTGCCACAATACCAGTATGCTTAATAAATGGTTTCATACATTAATTTAAACATCTTATATCAATAAAATGACCATAAATACCTGCCGCCGCTGCCATAGATGGACTCACGAGATGTGTTCTACCCCCTT
>DOEL01000060.1 GCA_003533095.1 Methylophilaceae bacterium
AAGCAAAACAATAGAATCACAAAATTATGAGAGAACAAGATAAAGAAGATATTAAGAAACGACCTATAAGAAGTTATATTTTAAGACAAGGGCGAATCACTGCGGGCCAAACAAAAGCCATTCAAGAGAACTTTCAAAAATATGCTGTTATTTTTCAAAATAAATTAACAAATTTCAGTGATTTATTTAAAAATAAAAATAGTGACCTCATATTAGAGATTGGTTTTGGAATGGGGACTTCAACTGCAGAAATTGCAAAGTCTAATTTAAATAAAAATTATATTGCAATTGAAGTTCATTCTCCCGGGGTAGGCAATTTACTCAAATTAATTAAGGAAAGCGATATTTCAAATTTAAAAATTATTCAACACGATGCGGTAGAGGTTCTTAATTTAATGGTTAAAAATAATTCTTTAGATGGTATTCATATTTTCTTTCCCGATCCTTGGCCAAAAAAAAGACATCATAAAAGAAGGCTCATACAATCAAATTTATTAAAGCTTATAGCGCAGAAAATTAAAAAATCAGGTTATCTTCATATTGCAACAGACTGGGAAGATTATGCGCTATGGATTATTGATCTTCTAGACAAAGAAGAATTATTACAAAAGACGTCCGATGATTTTTTCAAAAAACCTGATTATCGTCCTTTAACAAAATATGAAAATCGAGGAATTAAACTAGGCTACAGGGTTTGGGATATGATCTATAGGCGTATTTAACCAATTCCCAATGATTGTCTCGGCTTCATCAGCCCCTTGTTTTTTTAAGCTGGAAAAAAGTTGAACCGTGCAATCAATACCAAGAGTTGATCCCCATTTTTCATGAATTTCCCTTTGAACGGCATCAAGTGTTTTATGAGAGGCTTCACGAGAAAGTTTGTCTGCTTTGGTTAATAAAATATGAATCGGTTTTTTATTTAACGAAAACCACTCCAACATTTGTTGATCAAGAAGAGTGAGCGGATGTCGAATATCCATAACTAGAACAAGGCCAAAGAGACATGAGCGTTCAGATAGGTATGTAGCTAAAGTTTTTTGCCAATGATCTTTAATAGCTTGAGGTACTTTGGCATAACCATACCCAGGCAAATCTACTAAATAGCGATTATTACCAAGTGAAAAGAAGTTAATAAGCTGTGTTCGCCCTGGCTGCTTACTAACAAAAGCAAGACGATTATGATTTGCAAGCGTATTTATAGCGCTCGATTTTCCTGCGTTTGATCTTCCAGCAAACGCGATCTCAATCCCAGTAGGGGGAGGCAAATCACTTAAATGGTGAGCAGATATAAAATATGATGCGTTTTTAAAAATAGCCATGCGCTTTACCTAAACCTGTTCAATCCAATCAAAATGCTATCACGAGAATCGGATTTTAGATAAAATGAAGATCTTGAACATACTTTATATATGGAGTTTTTTTGCAATGAGCGGTCGAAATGTTTTTTTTATTCTCATCTTGTCTTTTTTTGCTTCAAGTACTGGAATTTCTGCAACGAGTGAGAATAAAAATCCACCTCAAGCAGTTGCCAACGTATGTGCAGCTTGCCATGCAATTGATGGCAATAGTGTTATTACTGCTAATCCAAAATTAGCAGGCCAACACTCAGAATATCTTTACAAACAATTAACCAATTTTAAATCTGGTGAGCGAGCAAATGCAGTTATGTCTGGAATGGCAGCGATGCTTTCAGATACTGATATGCATGCTGTGGCAGAATACTTTTCAAAACAAACATTAAATCTAGGACAAGCTAAAACAAATGGCCATGGTTCTATAGGAGAAAAAATTTATCGTGCAGGTATTCAAGCTAATGGCGTTCCAGCTTGTGCTGCATGTCACGGACCTGCAGGTGACGGGCTTCCTGTTAAATACCCGCGTTTAGGTGGCCAACACACAGAGTATGTATTAAACCAATTAAAACAGTTTAGGCTTGGCGCTCGTGCAAATGATGAAGCAAAAGTGATGCGAACAATTGCTGCCAAATTAACTGATCAAGAAATGGAAGCAGTAGCAGATTATATTCAGGGCTTAAGATAAGCCTTTCTATCTTTTTTGATCAATCGAATTGCTGCAACTTCCTTGCAGTTTTTGTAGTCAAAACTTTCCATTTTTAAAATGAGTCATTTTGAAATCTACAGCCATTAATTCCAGAAAAATAAATCAATTGTTAAGCTCAATGAGCTTTGCAGTTTCAATGCTTGTATTTCTGGGTATCGCATCAATCATAGGGACAATACTTAAGCAAAATGAGCCCTATGAGAATTACATCATTAAATTTGGACAATTTTGGTTTGGATTTTTTGAAAAAATGGGCCTTTACGATGTGTACCATAGCGTTTGGTTTTTAACGATTCTTCTTTTTCTAGTCTTATCAACAACACTTTGTATTATTAAAAATACACCAACTATTCTTAAAGATTTTTCAGTATTTAAAGATTCTTTAGAAGAAAAATCACTTTTGTCATTTACACATCATTTTGTTATAAAAAATAAAAAGACTATAAACACTTCAAAAATTCTCGATTATCTAAAACAAGCTAAATTTAAGATCAAAGAAAAATCCAAAGAAAATGGTGATATTTTAATTATCGCAAAGAAGGGTAATTATCAGCGTTTAGGTTATATCTTGACGCATATTGGAGTTGTCGTAATTTGTTTAGGCGGATTATTGGATGGCAATTTAATTTTTAAAGCTCAAGAAATATTCGGCTACAAAAAAATAGAAACATTAGATATACCAGCCTCGAAGGTTCCTGAAGTTAGTCGATTGGGTATAGGCAACACCTCGTTTAGAGCGAATATGACCCTTGCTGAGGGTTCTTCAGACAATGTAGCATTTGTCAGAATTAAAGATGGATATCTTGTACAAGATTTACCTTTTAAAATAACCTTAAAAGATTTTAGGATTAATCACTATTCAACTGGCATGCCAAAATCTTTTGAAAGCGATTTAGTAATTTCTGATCCAGAACTTTCTCAAGATATAACAAAAACAATTAGCGTTAATCATCCTTTTACTTATAAAGGTATTGCAATATACCAATCAGATTTTCAAGA
>DOEL01000037.1 GCA_003533095.1 Methylophilaceae bacterium
ATGCAGGTGTTAATTTAGCACCATTGAAAGCATCACTTAAATCATCTATTGATAAATTACCTAAAGTTGAGGGTAATCAAGGTGAAATTTCAATATCGCGAGATTTAAATAATCTTTTAAATTTAACCGAAAAAAATTCACAAAAATTAGGAGATGCTTATATCTCAAGCGAGATGTTTTTATTAGCATTAGCTGATGATAAAAGTGATGTCGCTAAATTATTAAAACAACATGGTTTAACCAAAGCGGCATTAGAAAAGGCTGTTCAATCTGTAAGAGGTAATGACAAAGTAAATTCTCAAGACGCTGATGGTCAAAGAGAAGCGTTAAAGAAATATACAATTGATTTAACAGAACGAGCGCGCATCGGCAAGCTTGATCCAGTTATTGGACGTGATGATGAAATCCGCAGAACTATTCAGGTTTTACAACGACGTACAAAAAATAATCCCGTATTAATTGGCGAGCCTGGTGTAGGTAAAACAGCGATTGTTGAGGGTTTGGCACAACGTATTGTGAACGGTGAAGTTCCTGACTCATTAAAAAATAAACGAGTACTATCATTAGATATGGCTGCTTTATTAGCCGGCGCAAAGTACCGCGGAGACTTTGAGGAGCGCTTAAAAGCTGTTTTGAAAGAAATTGCATTGGATGAAGGTCAAACAATCGTTTTTATCGACGAGATCCATACAATGGTAGGCGCTGGTAAAACTGAGGGCGCTATGGATGCAGGCAATATGTTAAAACCTGCATTGGCACGTGGCGAACTTCATTGTGTAGGGGCTACAACTTTAGATGAGTATCGAAAATATATTGAAAAAGATGCTGCATTAGAAAGACGATTCCAAAAAGTGCTCGTCGATGAACCTTCAGTGGAGGCTACTATTGCGATCCTTCGTGGGTTACAGGAGAAATATGAACTTCATCACAATGTAGAAATTACTGATCCTGCGATTGTGGCTGCAGCGGAATTATCACATCGATATATTACCGATCGATTCTTACCTGATAAAGCTATCGATCTAATTGATGAAGCTGCATCTCGCATCAAGATGGAGATTGATTCTAAACCAGAAGTTTTAGATAAATTAGAGCGTCGACTTATTCAATTAAAAATTGAGCGCGAGGCGATGCGTCGTGAAAAAGATGAAGCGTCTAAAAAACGTTTTGAGTTGATTGAAGATGAAATTAAGAAGCTTGAAAAGGAATTTAGTAATTTAGAAGAGGTTTGGAAATCAGAAAAAGCACAGCTTCAAGGCTCAAAACATATTAAAGAAGAAATTGAACAAATACGTTTAAAAATTGAAGAAGCAACACGTAAAGGCGAATGGCAAAAAGTCTCTGAGTTGCAATACGGAAAGTTGCCAGAATTAGAAACACAACTTAAACAAGCGACTAAAGCTGAAATTGCTAAACCACAAGCAAATCGTATGTTACGCACCGAAGTAGGTGCCGATGAAATTGCAGAGGTAGTGAGCCGCGCTACAGGTATTCCTGTTTCAAAAATGATGCAAGGCGAGCGCGATAAGCTTTTAAAAATGGAAGATAAACTCCATGAGCGCGTGGTAGGACAAGATGAGGCTGTCCGTGTAGTGTCGGATGCAATTCGTCGCTCACGATCAGGCTTAAGTGACCCTAATAGACCTTATGGTTCTTTCTTATTCTTAGGCCCTACAGGTGTCGGTAAAACGGAACTTTGTAAGTCATTGGCTAACTTTTTATTTGATTCACCAGATCATTTAATCAGAATTGATATGAGTGAGTTTATGGAGAAGCACTCTGTAGCTCGTTTGATTGGTGCGCCTCCAGGTTATGTGGGTTATGAAGAAGGTGGATACCTTACTGAAGCTGTTAGACGTAAACCTTACAGTGTTGTCTTATTAGATGAGGTAGAAAAAGCACATCCAGATGTGTTTAATGTGCTTCTTCAAGTATTAGATGATGGACGCTTAACAGATGGTCAAGGCCGAACTGTGGACTTTAAAAACACGGTCATCATTATGACATCTAACTTAGCTTCTAATATGATCCAGTCAATGTCGGGTGATGACTATCAAGTGATTAAATTAGCGGTGATGGGTGAGGTTAAAAATCATTTCCGTCCAGAGTTTATTAATCGTATTGATGAAGTGGTTGTCTTCCATGCCTTAGGTGATGATCATGTGAAATCGATTGCAGCGATTCAGTTACAGTATTTAAAAGATCGATTAGCACAACTCGAAATGAAAGTGGAAATCACAGATGCTGCATTAAAAGAAATTTCTAAAGAAGGGTTTGATCCAGTCTATGGGGCAAGACCTTTAAAAAGAGCGATTCAATCTGAAATTGAAAATCCACTTGCGAAAGAAATTTTAGCAGGTCATTTTATGGCAAAAGATACCATTAAAATTGATAGTATTTCAGGTAAACTTAAATTTAATAAAGTTTAAGTAAAGCCTTGATTAATGAAACAAGCTAGTCAAACATTGGCGATCCGAACTTCGGGTCGCCATTTTTATGATGTCACCCAAAAAGTTTTAGATTGGGTAAATGGGTCTGAATTTAAAGAAGGTTTATTAACGCTTTATGTGCAACATACTTCCGCAAGTCTTCTTATTAATGAGAATTACGACCCTGATGTTTTAGTTGATCTAGAAAGTTTTTTTAAGCGCTTAGTGCCTGATGGAGATCCTTTGTTTATCCATACAGCTGAAGGCAAAGATGATATGCCTGCGCACATCAGAACTGCGTTAACTCAAACAAGTCTCTCGATACCGATTAAGCAAGGCAAAGTTGCTTTAGGTCAATGGCAAGGTATTTTTTTATATGAACATCGCTACGAGTCACATGAGCGACGTATCTTGCTGCATATGATCGGTGAGTAATTTATTTAATTGCAGTCCAGGCAAGAGGATCAAAAGGTTTACTGAGCTTTCTTAATTCAAAATAAAGTCCATTCGATTCATTGCCACCTGTATTACCCACTAATGCGATCACGTCACCTCCACGCACAATCTCACCTGTTTTTTTAAGTGTAGATTGATTGTTGCCATAAAGACTCATATAACCTTCTCCATGATCCACAATAATAAGATTGCCAAAGCCTCGAAGCCAGTCTGCAAAGACTACACGCCCTGTTGCTATTGATTTTACTTCATTACCTTCATTAGATTTAATAAATAAACCTTTCCAAGATAGACCGGTATCTTCTCTAGGGGAACCGAATCGATTAATGACATCTCCTTTTACCGGTAAACTTAATTTTCCTCGAAGCGATTCAAATTTTTGACCTGAAAATGTTTCTGTAGGAATACTTTCATTGCTTAAAACAGGTGTTTTTGTAGAGCTTTTTTCTTCACGTTTTGATGGAATAGGCGTTGAAGGTAATCTTGCTAAACGATCAACGAGATCGGTCAATCTTTTTTCATCTCGCATTAATTTTTGAATTTCATTGCGCTGCTGATTTATTTTAGAAGATAAACTTGCAATAAGCTTGGCGCGATCTTTCTTTTGCGATTCGAGCTCTGCTCGCTTTATTTCTTCTTTTTGTTTTAAACTTGCGATTTCTTTTAGTTTTGAAGCGGTTTCCAGACTGTATGCTTCAATTTTTTTTAAATTACCTTGCATTTGATAAATATTTTTAGCGCGAGCTTTCGCGACATAAGAATAGTACTGAATATTTCTTGCAACAACGCTCGGGTTTTCAGACTGGATAATCATTTGTAAATAACCAGGATCACCATGAAGATATTGTTGGTAGATTTGTTGCCCCAACATTTTTCTCTGAAGATCAACTTGAGATTCTACTGTGTCGGATTGCGCTTTAAGTTCTTGAAGTTTGGTATAGTTTTTTTTCTGCTGCACTGATATTTCATAAAGTGAGCGATTTGTATCGCTAATTTGTTTTTCACTTTTTTTTAATTGATCAGTTGCATCCTCTTGTGCTTTTTGTGTGCCGCTTAATTCCCTTTTTAGCTGATCAATTTTTTCATGAACAGCATTTAAATTTTCTTTTGCCGAATCAGCTTTGGTTGCCGCTAAAGCACTGTGAGAAAAAAATATAAAGATGCATTGAATTAAAAAATTCAATGGGATATTTTTGACTTTAATCATTCAATTGAATTAAGTTTTGTCCTGTCATCTCGGGAGGTTGTTTTTCCCCCATAAGATGAAGCAGTGTGGGGGCAATATCAGAGAGTTTTCCATTAGGCTTAATTGATGCTTTACGGCCAACATAAAGTAAAGGCACGACATTTGTTGTATGTTGAGTATGAACTTGTTTATTTTCATAGTCCTTCATAAGCTCTGCATTGCCGTGGTCTGCTGTGATAATGACTTCCCCACCAATCTTTTCCATCGCATTCACCACTTGGCCGATACATGTATCAAGCGCCTCCATTGCCTTAATCGCAGCATCAAGATTACCTGTATGACCGACCATATCAGCATTTGCAAAATTACATATGATGGCCTGATATTTTTTACTTTGAATAGCATCGGTAAGTTTTTGTGCGACTTCAAATGCACTCATTTCAGGTTTGAGATCATAAGTTGCAACCTGAGGGGAGGGCACTAAAATGCGATCCTCACCTTCGTATACAGTTTCATTGCCACCATTAAAGAAGAATGTGACGTGTGGATATTTTTCTGTTTCTGCAATACGTAGTTGCTTTAAACCTAATTTCGAGATGTACTCACCGAAAGAATTATTGACTGAGGTCGGTTTAAAAATAGCCGATGATTTTTTGTCATTTTGATCATACTGAGTGAGCGTGAAATAGTGACTGATATTAATTTTCTTTTGACGTTCAAAAGCACTAAAGTTGTCTTGTAAGAGTGCATCTGTAATTTGGCGTGCACGATCAGATCGATAATTCATAAACACCACTGCATCGCCATCTTGAATGGTAGTCGCTTTTTGATTTTCATCGAGAATGGATGTAGGTTTTATAAACTCATCCGTCTCATCCCTCTGATATCCTTTGTGAATCGCATCAATTGGGTCTGTGACATGGATAGAAGACCCCATGGTTAATGCGTTATAAGCTAATTCAATACGAGGCCAACGCTTATCTCGATCCATTGCATAGTAGCGACCTGATATAGAAGCAATTTTCCCAATGCCTATTTCCTTTAAATGAGATTTGAGTTGTTCGATATACTGCAGGGCACTTTTAGGTGGCGTATCTCGACCATCTAAGAAAGCATGGATATAAACATTTTTTAAATCACATTGCTTCGCGAGTTTCAACATTGCATAGAAATGATCTAAATGACTATGAACACCGCCATCAGAAAAAAGACCTAAAAGATGTAAGGCTTTGCCATTGTCTTTAATAGATTTGAATGCGTTGATGAGGGATGCATTTTTAAAAAAATCACCTGAGGCGATGCTTGAATTAATTCTTTCAAGATCCTGCTGAATAATACGCCCCGCACCAATATTTAAATGCCCTACTTCTGAATTGCCCATTTGTCCCTGAGGTAAGCCTACAAATTCCTCAGACGCATTAATAAAGCTATGAGCGTACTTATTCCACAAACCATTCCAGTGTGGCATTTTTGCATTTTTAATTGCATTATGATCGTCGTCTTCTCTATGGCCAAAGCCATCCAAGATAATCAGTAACACAGGTTTTTTTAGCATAGTGAGACGTATGTATATGTTGCTTAAAGATTAATGAATTATAATGCTTGTCATCAAATTTCACACGCCTTAACGTTAGCACCATGAAATCAATCAAGATGTATACCAGTGCTTATTGCCCTTATTGCTTAAATGCTGAAAAGCTTCTGTCCAAAAAAGGGATTACAGATATTAAAAAAATACGCGTAGATGGAGATTCAGCTATTTTACAAGAGATGATTGAAAAAACTGGACGTCGCACAGTGCCCCAAATTTATATCGGTGACTACCATGTAGGCGGATTTGATGATTTAAGAGCGCTGGATTTAGAAGGCAAGCTTGATTCACTTCTCGGGATTTCCTAGAAAGATTCCTTTTATTTTATTTAAATATTGTCGATAAAAAGATAGAATGCTGTATTCGTTTAATTAAATAACAGCGGCCTTAAAAGTCCGCCTAACTGGAAAATAAGATGGCAGAAAAAAAGAAAGCAGTACCTAAATCAACTAAAGCAGAAAAAAGCGTCAAAATTGATCCGCAAGCAAACGGAAGTGCACAACCTGGATTTGCTATTGAAAAACTTTTTCTTAAAGATGTTTCAGTTGAAGTACCTAATTCCCCAGAAATATTTACACAACGTGAAGCACCTCAAATTGCTATCGAATTAGGTAATTCAGGCAAGCCTTTGGCTGATGGTTATTTTGAAGTTGCTTTAAAAATTACTGTGACATCAAAAATTGCTGATAAAACAGCTTTTCTTATTGAGGTGACACAAGCAGGTATTTTCGCATTACGTAATATTCCAGAAGAAAATCTTGAAATGATTATCGCGATTACTTGCCCTAATATTTTATTCCCATATGCACGCGAAGCTATTTCAGATTTAGTGATTAAAGCAGGTTTTGCACCTGTTCTCTTAAATCCAATTAATTTTGAAATGCTCTATATGCAACAAAAGCAGCAAGCAGCGGGTAATGCGGTTGGCACAAAAAACTAACTTTTTTTTCCGTTATTTTTTTATATGGGTTGTGTGTGTCATATCACAATCTAGTTATGCCGAATTTCGATCCGTTTCATCTGGTAAAACTATCCTCTATGAAGCGCCCTCAGCAACTACTAAAAGAGTTTATTTAGTTGGCGAAGGCTATCCCTTAGAAATCATTGTGAATCTTGGTGACTGGCTCAAAGTCAGAGATTCTTCTGGTACGCTAAGTTGGGTAGAATCAAAAAATTTACAATCCAAAAGAACAGTGATTGTGAAGGTAGATAAAGCAAATATATATAAAGAGCCTGAATCTAAATCAGCACTTATAGCTACAACTGAAAAAGATGTTGTCATTGAACTTTCAGATCCTCTTATTACCAATGGATGGATTAAAGTTCGTTATCAACAAGATCTAGATGGATACATTCAAACCTCTCAGGTATGGGGAATTTAATTAATTGAAGATCGCAGTCTTAGGTGCGGGTGCGTGGGGTACGGCTTTAGCCATGCAAATCAGCCAAAAGCATCGCGTAACTTTATGGGCTAGAAATGCAGGCCATGTCTCTGGTATGCGTAAAGCAAGATCAAACCCGCTTTATCTAGGCGACTTTCCCTTTAATAATCAATTGGTGGTCGAAGATAATTTGAGGGAAGCGATTCATGATGCAGAACTTATTTTATCGGTCGTACCTACTTCGGGTTTTAGAGCTATTTTAAAAGAGATTAAATCTTTCAATCATAAAGCCCCGGTGATATGGGCTAATAAAGGTTTAGAAGCAGGGACTGCAAAATTACCGCATGAAGTTGCTTTGGAGGAATTAGGTGACCCTAAAAAAACTGGACAACATTGGGGCGCTTTATCAGGCCCTAGTTTTGCAGCTGAGCTCGTAAGATCTCTGCCTACCGCACTCACCTTAGCTGCAACTGATGAAGCATTCACCCAAAGCTTAGCTTCTATTATGCACGGAAATAATTTACGCGTTTATACAAGCCAAGATGTAATTGGCGTATCTGTTGGGGGCGCACTTAAAAATGTCATTGCGATTGCTGCAGGTATTTCAGATGGCATGGGATTTGGAAATAACGCGAGAGCCGCTTTAATTACGCGAGGTTTAGCTGAGATTACTCGTTTTGGTATGAGTTTGGGTGGGCAAAAAGATACTTTCATGGGCCTTACCGGCGCTGGTGATTTAATTTTGACATGTACCGGAGACTACTCAAGAAATCGTGAAGTTGGTTTAAGGCTTGCTAAAGGTCAAACGATTGATGAAGTTTTAAAGGGTTTAGGCCATGTTGCGGAAGGTGTGTATACAGCTAAAGAAGTTGTAAATCGTGCAAAAGTGCTTCACGTATCTATGCCTATTACATACGAAGTAAACCAAGTATTAAGTTTTGGTAAATCACCTCAAGAAGCGGTGATCGACTTATTAGGTCGAGAGCAAAAGTCAGAAATACATTAAACTCTAAGTCCCGCCTTTAAATCCATTTTGCCGCCAAGCTTCATATAAAAGAATTGCGGCTGCGTTTGATAAATTTAAACTCCTACTATTTTCCGTCATAGGAATTCTTATTTTTTTACTTTCATCAAATTGATCACGAATCGATTCAGGCAATCCTCGCGTTTCAGGTCCAAATAAAAAGATATCCTCTTTTTGAAATGCAACCTCATGGAAGAGTGTGCCTCCTTTGGTGGTGACAGCGAAGATTCGAGCGCCTCTATGATGTGATTCAAAGGCTGGAAAATCTGAATAAGTTTTTATTGATGCATATTCATGATAATCAAGCCCAGCACGAACAAGCTGCTTATCATCCAAACTAAAGCCTAAAGGTTCAATTAAATGAAGTTGTGTCCCCGTATTTGCGCAAAGCCTAATAATATTGCCAGTATTTGGCGGAATTTCAGGTTCAAAAAGAGCTATAGAAAACATAAAATATAACAACTGATTAATTTTTATACAATTGTAACAAATTATAGTAAAATAACTTAACAATTGCTTTGTAAGATTATTTTAACAATAAAATCATATAGATAGGGATTTATCATGATTGAATCGCAGCCTAATATAAGTCAGCAACCCATTCAATTTGAACAAAAATCCCCTAAAAAACAAAAAAACTCCCCAAAAGCCCGCTGGACAGTTGCCGAAATTGAAGCTTTATATGCACTGCCTTTTAGTGACCTTATGTATAAGGCTCAAACGATTCATCGTCAAAATTTTGATGCTAATAAAGTTCAGGTAAGCACGCTCTTGTCTATAAAGACGGGAGGATGTTCTGAGGATTGTGGTTATTGTCCTCAATCTGCTCGCTATGACACTAATGTTGAAAATGAAGCCATGATGCCGATTAATGAGGTGCTCAAAGCTGCAAAGGCAGCAAAAGATGCCGGGGCCAGTCGTTTTTGTATGGGCGCTGCTTGGAGAAGCCCTAAGGATAAAGATTTAAAGCCAGTGTTAGAAATGATTCAAGAAGTTAAAAAAATGGGACTTGAAACTTGCGCGACCCTCGGTATGTTAAAGGATGGGCAAGCCAACATGCTCAAAGAAGCAGGACTTGATTATTACAACCATAATTTAGATACAGCACCTGAATTTTATGGTGACATAATTTCAACGCGCGTATATCAAGACAGACTTGATACATTAGACCGCGTTCGAGAAGCTGATCTTCATGTGTGTTGTGGCGGCATAGTAGGTATGGGGGAGAGCAGGGTTCAACGTGCCGGCCTGATTGCGCAACTTGCCAATATGGAAAAGCAGCCGGAGAGTGTGCCAATTAATTTATTGACACAAGTAGAAGGCACACCTTTACATGGTACTGAACCATTGGATCTTTTTGAGTTTGTGAGAACAATTGCTGTTGCGAGAATTACGATGCCAAAAAGTTATGTAAGATTATCTGCAGGAAGACAATCAATGCACGAAGGCATTCAATCATTAGCTTTCTTAGCGGGGGCTAACTCAATTTTTTATGGCGAAAAGTTATTGACGACAGATAATCCGGATGTGAAAGTTGATCAAGCATTATTCAATAAGCTAGGTATTCATCCCATATAAATTTGTGATGTTAGATCAAATTCATCACGAACTTCAATCCTTAAAAGACAATCATCTTTTTAGAAAAAGAAAATTATTAAATGGAAGATTAGGATCTAATCTTTCTTTTAATCATCAAAATTATTTAAGCTTTTCATCGAATGACTATCTAGGTCTTTCACAAAATCAATTAATCCAGGATGCACTGATCGAAGGTATTCATTTATCAGGTAATGGTATGGGAGCCTCTCATCTTATTTCAGGTCATCATGAATTCCATGAGGCATTTGAAAATGCATTTAGCGAGGCACTTCATTTTGAAAGAGCACTTTTATTTTCATCTGGCTATATGGCTAATATGGGGATCATTTCAGCATTAGTTGGAAAAGACGATACTATTTTTTCTGATAAGTTGAATCATGCATCATTAAATGATGCGTCGATACTCTCACGCGCTATTCATAAAAGATATCGACATCATGATTTACAGCATTTAGAAGATTTACTTCAAACATCAAAATCAAAAGTTAAGCTTATTGTTACTGATGCTGTTTTTAGTATGGATGGAGATCTAGCAAATATTCCAGACTTATTACAATTATGTGAAATGTATGATGCTTATCTTTATATTGATGATGCACATGGTTTTGGTGTGTTAGGAAAAAATGGCAAAGGGACGCTGCAACATTTTTATGATCAAGAAAAAATTAAAGAATCTAATTCTCCGAGAGTTATTTATATGGCAACGCTTGGAAAGGCAGCTGGTATTCATGGGGCTGTCGTAGCAACTTCAAATAATCTTATTGAATATTTTATTCAAAAATCTAAGCAATATATTTATACGACTGCTATGCCAGCTTTTATGGCGTATGGATTAAAAGAATCTTTAAGTCAAATTTTAAAAGCAGATCACATAAGGGCTCACTTAAACAACCTTATTAAACTGTTTAGAGATAATGTTAAATTTCAAAAAAAGGCTTTAGGTAGCTCTTTAACACCTATTCAGCCCCTTATTCTTGGTAGTGAAATTAACGCATTAAGATTACATCAATGGTTAATAGAAAGGGGAATATATGTCCCTGCTATTAGGCCACCTACAGTGCCTCAAGACACTTCTCGATTACGTATTTCATTTTCAGCATTACATCAAGATAAAGATGTGATGACATTAATGAAAAATATATCAGATTTTGAAAGCCAATCTGATGCACATTAAAAAAATTGGACAAGGTAAAGATCTTGTTCTCATTCATGGATGGGGCATGCATAGTGGAATATGGGAACCTATCATTGATAAATTTTCAAATCATTACACGCTTCATCTTGTAGATATTCCTGGCATGGGTAAAAGCCCTCTTATCGACCCTTATGATCTTAATCACTTAGCTGAAGCGATTAGTCAAAAATTGCCATCTTCGTTTGATATTTTGGGATGGTCTTTGGGAAGCCTGATTACCCTAAAAATGAGCTTAATACATCCAAAAAGAATTCATCGTATGGTTTTGGTTGGTGGAACACCTTGTTTTATTAATCAGACTGATTGGAATTTTGGTGTAGATATAAGAGATTTTAATGATTTTGCTAATAAGCTTTTTAAAGATTACAAATCAACCATGATGAATTTTTATACTCTACAACTTATGCATTCAAAACATAGTAAATTGCTTATTAAAAATCTTAAAGAGATGAATGAAGAAATAGCCCCACCTAAAATTAAGTCTTTGCAGCTCGGCCTTGATGTTTTATTAAATAATGATTTACGAGAAGATATTAATAAAATTAACCATCAAATACTTTTAATAGTTGGTGACATGGATCGCTTGACACCAAAATCAGCTTCTATGTGGCTTGAGAGTCATTTAAAAGAAGCACAATTGAAGATAATCCAAGGTGCATCACATATTCCTTTTCTGTCTCACCCAGATGAGTTTTTTGATCATCTCGATCAATTCTTATTGGCAGCTTAATCATGACTCAACATCATATTGATAAAAAAAGAGCTCAAGCATCATTTAATAAAGCTGCCGCTTCATATGAAGATGCTGCAGTGCTTCAAAAGCATGTGCTTGAAGAGATGTTTTTAAGGCTTAAATTACTCAAAATTAATCCTAACGTTATTCTGGACTTAGGCTGTGGGGTTGGGAATGCAGGACCCAATTTAAAATCTTCATATAAGCCTCATGATCTTATTTATTTAGATTTTGCATATGACATGTTAAAAAAAGCAAAAGAAAAAAATAAAGATCATTTTTTAAAAACATTTTCAAGCAAAACATCACAGCAATTTATTTGTGCAGATATGGAAGCCATCCCACTATTAGAAAATAGTATCGATATGGTTTGGTCAAATTTATCTGTTCAATGGTGCAATGATCTTGATCATGTATTTACACAAATAGCAAAAATATTAACGCACAATGGACTATTTATATTTAGTACATTTGGACCAAGCACGCTTCATGAATTAAGAGATTCACTCGCATCATTCTCTCAATACTCACATATAAATCAATTTATTGACATGCACGATATTGGCGATGCGCTGATACGATGTGGCTTTTCAGATCCGGTATTAGATGTGGATGTTTATACACTTACCTACACCACATTTAAAGAGATTTTATATGATTTGAAGCATATCGGAGCTCATAATGCCCTTCAAGGAAGAGCAAAGAGTCTGACAGGTAAAGGCTTCTTGTATCAATTGGAAAGATTATATGAGGTTTATAGGTCAGATGAAAAACTCCCTGCAAGTTATGAAGTTGTTTATGGGCATGCATGGCGAGTGAATAAGCAGTCTGACGAATCCTCAATTGTTAAATTTTATCCAAAACAATAATGCATTCATTCTTTATAACAGGCACTGATACGAATATAGGAAAGACAGCTATTACATGTAGCTTAATTGCTAAATCTGTTGAAGAAGGATTTCGCGCGGGTGGTATGAAGCCTGTTGCTGCAGGATGCCATATAGAAGATGGTTATATGATCTCTGATGATGTTAAAAAAATTATTGAGGTAAGCAATGTCGATCTGAACATCAAAGAAATTAATCCTTATTCATTCGAGCGGGCGATCGCGCCGCATATAAGCTTTAAATCAAACAAAATTGATATTCGTTTAATTAAGAAATATTTGCGATCTTTTGAAAATAAAATGGATTATTTATTTATTGAAGGGGTTGGGGGATATGCAGTTCCTTTAACTGAGACTTTTACTACAGCTGACTTAGTTGAGAATTTAGATATACCAGTTATTTTGGTCGTGGGTATGAAATTAGGCTGCATCAATCATGCTTTATTAACAGTTGAATCTATTTTGAATAGAAAACAAAAGCTTTGTGGCTGGGTCGCTAATAGGGTAGATAAAGATATGCAAGCTTACGAAGAAAACTTTTCTTTTTTAAAAGAAAAAATCAAGGCGCCTTGTTTAGGCGAAGTACCTTATTTCAAGGATTTTGATCCTTACAAAGCATCAAAATTTATCAATCTTAACAAGCTCAACGATAAAGCTTATGAAGGTTGATGTAGTCAGCAACGGCTGCAGGTAAAAAATTCAAAAGATTTTTGTTTGAGTAAATAGCCTCTCGAATTTGAGAAGACGAGATATCAATATACTCAAATTGTTTTGCCATAATTAGACCGTGACTAGATCTACGAAGATCCTCAACATTTTGAGTGAGCCTTTCACCCCATTCTTTTTTTAAAGCTGATGTTAATTGATCTGCAAGAATAGGGGATTCACGTCTTTCCATTATTAATATATGGCAATATTTAAAAAGCTCATTCCATAAATGCCATGACTCAAGTTTCAAAAAAGCATCGCTTCCCATTAAAAAACAAAAAGCTTGATCTTCTTTTTTTTCTATTGCAAGACTTTGTAATGTTTCAATTGTATAAGAGGGCTTAAGGTCATTCTGGCTTTTTTTAATTTCACGATCATCAGTAAAAAAATTAGTATATGGATTTAGGGCAAGATTAAGCATTTCTATGCGATGCTTATTCTCTAGAACGATATTTTTATGAGGTGCTAAACCAGAAGGAATAAAAAGCACTTTGGATAATGAGGCAAGATCTTGCCACGCTTTAGCTAATTTTACATGGCCATAGTGTATTGGATCGAATGCACCACCAAATACACCAATAAGTTTCAAAGACATTCCTTACTTACGTATATGTCCATTGCCTAATACGATATATTTGAGTGAAGTAAGTCCTTCAAGCCCTACAGGACCTCTTGCATGTAATTTATTTGTTGAAATACCTATTTCGGCACCCAAGCCATATTCAAAGCCATCAGCAAATCGAGTTGAAGCGTTTACCATAACGCTGCTTGAATCTACTTCTTTCAAGAATCGCATAGCTCGTTCATGGTTTTCAGTGACGATAGCATCTGTGTGATGAGAAGAATATTGGTTAATATGATGAATTGCTTCGTCAATGTCATCGACAATCTTGCATGAAATAATTGCATCAAGGTATTCAGTATAAAAATCATCTTCACTTGCTGCTTTAATACCCTTCACAAGTTTCAAAGTTTCTTTGCAGCCACGAACCTCAACTTTATGTTGATGAAGCATTTTTACAATTTTAGGTAAAAAATTGCCTGCAATATCTTTAGACAATAAAAGTGATTCAGTCGTATTGCATGTACCCAATCTTTGAGTTTTAGAATTCTCAATAATTTTAAGTGCTTTATTTAGGTCTGCATTTTTATCTACAAAGACATGGCAATTCCCATCTAAGTGTTTAATGACAGGCACAGTTGCCTCATCACTAATCATCTTCGTTAAGCTTTTGCCACCTCTTGGAATGATCACATCAATATAGTCATTAAGCTTAATTATGCCTTTAACTATAGATCTATCGGTTAAATCAATCACCTGAACTGCCTCTGCTAAAAGGCCAGCTTTTTTTAGTGCTTCGTGAATAAGATTACTTAAAGCAATATTAGAATGAATAGATTCACTGCCCCCTCTTAATATAATGGCATTTCCTGATTTAATAGATAAGCTTGCTGCATCAATGGTGACATTAGGACGAGATTCATAGATCATACCTATAACACCCAGTGCAACACGCATTTGACCGACTTGAATACCTGATGGGCGTGTATTCAAATGCATAATTTCACCAATAGGGTCCTTAAGATCAACAATATCTTTTATGCCTTTAATCATTGAATCAATAGTTTTACTTGAAATGATGAGGCGATCGATAGAAGCGCGATCTAATTTATTTTTTTTAGCTTCTTTGACATCTTTCTCATTGGCTTTCAAAATAGTTTTCGCTTTTGAATTTAAAAGATGAATGAGATGCGTCAAAGCATCATTTTTTTGTTGTGTTGATGCTCTTGCCATTAGACGTGAAGCTTTTTTTGCTTCTACACCAATTTTTTTGAGATATTGATTAATATTTGTCATGTATGAATTATACGCGTTAAGAAATTAACTTGTATAGGATCAAATTTTTCTGCTTCGTGATGCTATTTTTGCAAGCCCCAGGCAAAGTCTCATTGTTTCTAGCCAAGCATCACCGGGGGATACGCCCTTTGATATTTTGTCGATCTCAGATAGTTTTTGAATAGCTGCTCTTAAATGTTTAAGTGAAAAAAAAGACATCGCTTTTTTAGTAAATATAAGCTTATTGCCAAATATTCTTGATTTCGTGAGATGGTTTTCTAACGATTGACCTTTGAAATCAAGTTCTTTTATTTCAAGCATAGGTTTTAATACCCAAGAAAGCGAGCTTGTAATGCTAATTGGATTTTGGCCTTCTTCTTTTAGGAAATTAAGCGTCAATAAGGTTTTCATCTGATCACCATTTAGTACATAATCAGTGAGCTCATAAGTATCATAACGTGAAACATTTGAAATAGATTGTGAAACTTTTTCATATGAAATAGATTGGCCTGGAAAAAGTAATGCTAATTTATTTAACTCTTGATCTGCAGCAAGCATATTGCCATGAACCAATTGACTAATAAGCTGAATACTTTCTTCATCTAGATCTATGGATAATAAAGAAGCTCTTTTTTTTAACCAAAAAGCAAGTTCGGTTGGTTTAATTTCATCAAGTTTAATTGTATAAGCAATTTTTTCAATTTCCTTAAACCATCTTTGGAACTTAGTTTCTTTGTCTATTTGAGGCAGATGAACAACAAGGAGATCATTTTGAGTTAAATTCTGAAGAATTTTATAAAAGGAATCACCGCCTTCAGCATTTATTTTTCCTGAGGGAATAATAATTTCAATAATGCGCTTTTGAGAAAACAGTCCTTGAGATGAAAGGGATGAAGCACATTGATCCCATTTAAAAAAACGATCAACAGTAAAGCTTAATTTTTCTGTATAAGTTTTTTCTTTTGCAAATTGACGGATGATGTCGAAAGCTTCTTTTCTTGAGAGCGCTTCATCGCCCAAGAGAAGGAATTTTGATTGCTGATTTTTTTGAAGCTCTTTACTAAAAGCTTCAGAATCAAATGCTGCCATTAATTATTTTTTAATAAGTTGAATTTGATTAAATAGATTTGAAATAGCTTCATTACGCATAGATTCATTAAGCTGTCTTTCCTCTTCTTCTTTACCAATGAGATTAGCGTCACTGAAAGTGAAGTCTCTACGTGTTTCCAGAGTATTTTCTTGGCTCCAAGTTTCGCTTTCTGTGGTCTTAATTCGGTAACGAACTCTATAGAAAATTTCATATTCTCTGACAAGACCTTGACCACTTAAGGAAAGAATTCTTTTTTCACTTTCTTCACCAATTAACTCAACTCTTAGTTCTGGATTTTCAGATGGGAGAACAATAGCTACTTTATTGCTATTTAGGATTTTTTTGAGATTTTTTGTAAAGCTTAATTCTTTACCTTCCAAGCTAATTGTTTTAAATGATATTTCTGTCATACCTCTCATATGAAATCCACAGCTTGTGATCATTAAAAGTATGATTAACGTTATAAATTTTTTTTGGATCGCATTCATTATTTATCCCGTGACGATATTAATAAGTTTTTTAGGAACAAATATCATTTTTTTAACTTTATTTTCTTGACCAATAAATCGTTTAACATCTTCATTTTCGAGAGCCATACGTTCAATATCCTTTTGCTCAAGATCAGTTGATACTAGCATATTTCCTCTTAGTTTTCCGTTCACCTGAATCACCATAGCATATTCATTCTTAATTAATGCTTTAGGGTCAGCCTTAGGCCAAATTTCATGATCAATTTTGGTATTAAAAAGCTCACTCCAAAGAGCGTGACATATATGAGGCACAAAAGGATTAAGTAATAAAATAACATTTTGTATGACTTCCTGCTTTACAGAAAGGGTTAAAGGATCTTCACTTTCAACTTTTGCAAAGGTATTCATAAGCTCCATCACGGAAGATATGGCTGTATTAAAACTATGCCTTCTTTGAATGTCGTCGGTAATTTTTTGTATTGTTTGATGTAGCTCAAACCTTAAATTTTTTGTTTGAGGTGAGAGCTCGCCTTCTTTATAGGACTCAATTTTGCCTTTAGCATGATGATCATAAACAGTTTTCCAAAGCCGTTTTAGGAAGCGATTAGCTCCCTCAACACCACTATCAGACCATTCTAGACTTTGTTCAGGAGGGGCTGCAAACATAATAAAAAGTCTCGCAGTATCAGCACCAAATTGATCAATGAGTGATTGGGGATCAACGGTATTACCTTTTGACTTTGACATTTTGGTGCCATTTTTTAATACCATGCCTTGTGTCAAAAGATTTTTAAATGGCTCTTTATGATTTATAAGTCCAAGATCTCTTAAAAGCTTATTAAAAAAACGTGCATATAATAAATGTAAAATAGCATGTTCAATACCGCCAATGTATTGATCAACAGGCATCCAGTAATTACTTCTTTCATCGACCATGGTATTTTGATTGTCATAACTTGGGTAGCGAGCAAAATACCAAGAAGATTCTACAAAAGTATCCATCGTGTCCGTTTCTCTTTCAGCTTCCTTACCACACGAAGGGCAGATTGTTTTGTAAAAAGATTCATCTTGTTTAATAGGTGAGCCAACACCATTCATAACAATGGATTCCGGCAATACAACAGGCAAGTCTTTTTCAGGCACAGGCACTTCGCCACATGACTGGCATTTAATAATAGGTATTGGACATCCCCAGTAACGCTGTCTTGAAATACCCCAATCACGTAATCTAAATTGCGTTGTTTTTTTACCTTTATTGAGAGACGTTAATTTTTTAACAATGGCATCAAATGCTGCTTGAAATTCTAAACCATTAAATTCACCAGAATTAATCAACCTGCCATGATCAGTATATGCAGCCTCAGCAAGATTAATTGTTTTTGAATCGATTGGCTCAATGACTTGTTCAATTCTGAGTTTATATTTTTTCGCAAAATGAAAATCTCTATCATCGTGCGCTGGAACCGCCATCACTGCGCCAGAACCGTAGTTCATCAGTACATAATTGGCGATCCAAATAGGCACTTCTTTTTGTGTGATGGGATGTATCGCTCGAAGCCCAGAATCAATACCAATTTTTTCCGCAGTTGCAAGATCTGCTTCAGCAACACTTCCTCTAGTACATTCATTAATAAATGCCTCAATTGTAGGATTATTTTTTTTAATGAAAGATGCAAGTGGATGCTCAGCAGCAATAGCTATATAAGTTACACCTAGAAGAGTATCTGGTCGTGTGGTATAAACTTTAACGGAGTCAACATGATCTTTGACGCTGAACTCAATTTCACAACCATAGCTTTTGCCGATCCAATTTCTTTGCATGGTCTTAACTTGCTCTGGCCAACCTGCAAGGCTATCTAAATCATTTAAAAGCTCGTCTGCATATTCAGTAATCTTCATGAAGTATTGAGGGATTTCTTTTTTTTCAACAGTAGCACCCGAACGCCATCCCTTACCATCAATCACTTGTTCGTTCGCAAGAACAGTCTGATCTACTGGATCCCAATTTACGGTAGAAATTTTTTTGTAGATTAATTTCTTTTTAAAAAGCTCCGTGAATAACCATTGCTCCCATTTGTAATATTCTGGACGGCATGTTGCAATTTCTCGTTTCCAATCAATAGCAAGACCTAGCTGCTTTAGCTGATGCTTCATATAATCAATATTGCTGTATGTCCAAGCTGCAGGAGCTGATTTATTTTGAAGTGCTGCATTTTCTGCAGGCAAACCAAAAGCATCCCAACCCATGGGCTGTAATACATTAAAACCAAGCATACGATGAAAGCGGCTTAATACATCTCCAATCGTATAATTCCTCACGTGTCCCATATGAAGCTTTCCACTTGGATAGGGAAACATGGACAAGCAATAATATTTTGGTTTTTTAGAATCCTCGGTAACAGAGAATGTATTCTCGCTGTCCCAGTAGGATTGAACCTGTTCTTCAATCTCTTTAAAAGGATAGGTAGGTTGCATAAGTTAATTAGTTAATTTGATCAAAAATTGTTTTTTGAATATCTTTGACATCTCCGAGGCCATTAATCTTTATATAACGAAGCTCTTTATTTTCAGAAGCTGCCCATTTTGAGTAATAATCAACAAGTGGTTTTGTTTGGCTGTGATAAACATCAAGACGTTTTAAGATGGTCTCTTTTTTGTCATCATCTCTTTGGACAAGAGGTTCGCCTGTAATGTCATCTTTATCTTGAATTTTAGGTGGATTATTTTGAATATGATAAATTCGACCCGATGCAAGATGGGTTCTTCGACCACTTAACCTTTCAACAATGACATTGTCTGGTACATCAATTTCAATAACGATATCTATTGAAATGGAGGCTTGTTTCATCGCTTCAGCTTGGGGAATTGTCCTAGGGAAACCATCTAATAAAAAGCCTTGTTTGCAATCTTCATTTTGAATGCGCTCTTTAACTAATTCAATAATAAGTTGGTCTGGCACAAGCGCGCCACTATCCATAAATTGTTTAGCTTCAAGACCTAATTTTGTATTTGCTTTAATAGCGGCACGAAGCATGTCACCAGTAGATATTTGCGGGATATTAAATTTGTCTTTAAGTATCTGAGCTTGTGTGCCTTTACCTGCGCCTGGAGCTCCTAATAAAATAATTCTCATGTATCTCTCCTTAAGCCTCAATTATATCAGCCGATGTTCATTTCACATGGCTATTAGTCTGTATAAATTAATCTAGATAATTTGAAATTTTTACGAAATCTGATACCGATAGATTTTCGGCTCTTAATTGGGGATTTATACCAATTTTTTGAAAGTCATTTTCGCTTATAAATGATTTTAGTGTATTACGAATCGTTTTTCGTCTTTGTGAAAAAGCTTCTTTAACAATCTTTTCAAATTGTTCTATATTATTTGCAACAAAAGGATAATGTTCATAAGGAATGAGTCTTACGAAAGATGATTCAACTTTAGGTTCAGGATCAAATGATTCTTTGGGCACATGCACCAAATGCTCCATTGCAAAATAGTATTGCAGCATTACTGATAATCTTCCGTATTCCGAAGTTGAGGGGTTTGCGATCATGCGATCTACAACCTCTTTTTGTAACATAAAATGAAGGTCTTTTATGTTTGCAATATTATCAATACATTTAAATAAAATAGGCGTTGAAATATTGTAAGGTAAATTGCCCACAATTCTAATTTTTTGACCAAACTGATTAAAGTTAAAATTCAAAACATCTTCATTAAATATGGTGATATTTTTTTTTGAATATTCCTTTTCCATCCAACTTACAATATCTCGATCAAGCTCAATGGCTAAAAGATGATTAGTTTTTTCGAGGAGCGGTTTTGTAAGCGCTCCAAGTCCAGGCCCTATTTCAATTAGTAGATCATCTAAAAGTGGGTTGATTGATTGAATGATTGCATGAATGATCGAAGTGTCTTTGAGAAAATTTTGCCCAAATTTTTTCTTGGCAATATGTTTCATGAGCGTGCTTTTTGGGCTAATTCAATTGCTAATTCAATTGCACTATAAAAGCTATTAGGATCTATATCACCTTTTCCAGCAAGATCGATAGCAGTTCCATGATCAACCGAAGTTCTAATAATGGGAAGACCAAGGGTTACATTCACTCCTAAGCCAAAGTTAGCATGTTTAAACACTGCGAGACCCTGATCATGATACATCGCCAAAAAGCAGTCAGCTTTTTGAATATATTTTTCTGTAAAAAGTGTATCTGCTGGAAATGGACCCTCAATCAACATACCTTCTAATTTTAGTTTATTAATCACAGGCATAAGGATATCGATTTCTTCCAAACCTAAGACGCCATTTTCGCCTGCATGGGGATTAAGTCCAGCAACAAAAATTACAGGATCATTTATTTTAAATCGTTGAATAAGATCGCGATGAATGGTTTTTAATGTTTCTTCAAATTTTTGTGATGTGATCAAACGGCTAACCTGCGATAGAGGTACATGTGTTGTCAAAAGTGCTACTTTCATAGATTTTGAAGCGAGAAGCATGACTTCGTTTTTAGTATGAGTGTAATGGGCAATATATTCAGTATGGCCAGTAAAAGGCTGGCTTTCATTGATGATGCTCTTATGAATAGGTGCTGTCACAAGGGCATCAAAAGATTTATTTAAACATCCATCCAGCGCAAAATTTAATACATCAAGAACGTAGCCATTATTTTTAGGATTTAGAACTCCAGCTTTAATGTTATCTTGAGCTGGAATATGAATAATAGAGAGTGAATGATCACCTTCATGCTCTATCAGTTTATTTTCACGAAATGTAATTGTTTTGTTAAGCTGTGAAGCTCTCTGAGATAAAGCATGTTTATCTCCCACAACTGTAATAAAGGCTGGAAATTTTTTTTCGCTTAGCAAAACACAAAGATCAAGGCCGATACCCGCAGGTTCGCCTGAGCTTATGACGATATGTGGCTTAAAAAAACTCAAGATAAAAAACTAAAAATTATCTTCTAGACGAAGCTCTACAAATGAGCGATCCCGCAATTCTTGCAACCAATCTTGGTAAGCTTCTTCAGATTTTCGCATTTTGATTTGTTGCCTAGCTTGAATTCGAGCTGATTCTTTTGACATATCTTGAGATCTTCTTTCAAGTACTTGGATAAGATGCCAGCCAAAGGGAGTTTTAATTGGATCGCTGATTTGATTGATATTGAGTTGTTTCATTGTTTTTTCAAATTCAGGAACAGTATCGCCTGGATTAATCCAGCCTAAATCACCACCACTGTTTGCAGACGGATCTTCTGAGTATTGTTTTGCCATATCTTCAAATTTTGTACCATTCTCTAAACGCTCTTTAATACCTATTAATTTTTGACGACCTTCACTCTCAGAAGTGATTTCGGAAAGCTTAATTAAAATATGCCTAACATGTGTTTGTTCAACAACTAGTGGAGCGCTAGATCCTTTTTTGTTTATTAATTTAAGTATATGAAAGCCATTAGGGCTTCTTAGAATAGGGGTAAGTTTACCTACCTCTGTTTTTTTAAGTGCGTCTACAAATAATGTTGGTAAATCTGAAGCTTTTTTCCAGCCTAAATTTCCACCTTCAAGTGCATTCGGGGCTTCTGAAAATGCTGCAGAGACC
>DOEL01000077.1 GCA_003533095.1 Methylophilaceae bacterium
CACCATTACGAGAAATAACTACTTGCTCATTTCGAGCGTTTGTTACGTATCGCATTGTAGAAGTAAATTGAATAACACCGTTTGATTTACTCTCAACCTGGCTTACTGATGCAGCTCTGGAAACTGCGCCACCAATGTGGAAAGTTCTCATCGTTAATTGTGTACCAGGCTCACCGATAGACTGCGCTGCAATCACACCGATAGACTCGCCCTGACTAATTAATTTACCACGGCCTAAATCACGGCCATAACATTGAGAACAAATACCATGTCTTGTTTCGCAAGTTAGTGCAGTTCTTACTTTAACCTCATCAATACCAAGTGCATCAATTTTTTCAACGTGATCTTCTTCAAGCAATGTTCCTTTTGGATAGACCACTTCTTGATTTTCTGGATTGAGAATATCAAGTGCGTTCACCCGACCTAGAATACGATCGCGCAATGGCTCTACTACTTCTCCGCCTTTGATAAGCGCTTTAGTAACTAGACCATCTTCAGTGCCGCAATCATGCTCAGTCACCACAAGATCTTGAGTCACATCAACTAAACGTCTTGTTAAATAACCTGAGTTAGCTGTTTTTAATGCTGTATCTGCAAGGCCTTTTCGCGCACCGTGCGTAGAAATAAAGTACTGAAGAACATTTAAACCATCACGGAAGTTAGCTGTGATTGGTGTTTCAATAATTGATCCATCAGGTCTCGCCATCAATCCTCGCATACCTGCAAGCTGTCTTACTTGAGCCGCAGATCCTCGTGCACCAGAATCAGCCATCATATAAATTGCATTAAATGATTCTTGATAAAGATCTTTACCATCTTTACCTTTCACATTTTCGCCAGCATCATTTTTAACCGGTTCTTCTTTAAGTTGTTTCATCATCGCATCAGCAACTTTGTCGCCTGCACGACCCCAGATATCAACAACTTTGTTATATCTTTCGCCTTGTGTCACAAGACCTGAAATATATTGATCTTCAATTTCTTTAACTTCAGATTCAGCAACTTCAATAAGCTGTTCTTTTTCTGGTGGAACAAGCATGTCATGAATACTGATTGAGATACCTGCTTTTGTTGCATAGGTGTAACCCATATACATTAATTTATCAGCAAGAATTACTGTCTCTCTAATGCCTACACGTCTAAATCCTGCATTAATTAATTTTGAAATTTCTTTTTTCTTTAATGCTTTGTTAATTAAATCAAAAGAAAGTCCTGCTGGAAGAATTTCAGAGAGTATTGCTCTACCAACTGTAGTTTCATATCGATTCACTTTATCGGTAGTTGTGCCATCTAAACCTAATTCAGTTTCTTTAATACGAACTGTTACGCGAGCATGAATGTCGACTAAGCCGCTATCGAAAGCACGATGCACTTCTGCCACATCTGTAAACTTCATACCTTCACCACGAGCAGCAATTTTGTCTCGAGTCATATAATAAAGACCAAGCACAATGTCTTGTGATGGAACAATAATTGGTTCGCCATTCGCAGGAGATAAAACGTTATTAGATGCAAGCATTAAGGTTCTTGCTTCCATCTGAGCCTCAAGAGATAAAGGAACGTGAACCGCCATTTGGTCACCGTCAAAGTCGGCGTTAAATGCAGCACAAACTAAAGGATGCAATTGAATTGCTTTACCTTCAATCAAGATAGGTTCAAAAGCTTGAATCCCTAAACGATGTAATGTTGGGGCTCTGTTTAATAAAACAGGATGCTCTCTAATTACGTCCTCAAGGATATCCCAAACTTCTGGTCCTTCTTCTTCTACTTTTTTCTTTGCTGCTTTAATAGTTGTAGAAAGACCTAACACTTCTAATTTATGGAAAATAAAAGGCTTGAATAATTCAAGTGCCATTTTCTTTGGCAAACCACATTGATGAAGTTTTAATTGTGGTCCAACAACAATTACTGAACGGCCAGAGTAATCAACGCGCTTACCTAAAAGGTTTTGTCTGAAACGACCGCCCTTACCTTTAATCATGTCGGCAAGAGATTTTAATGGTCGTTTATTAGCGCCTGTCATAACTTTGCCACGTCTGCCATTATCAAGCAGTGAGTCCACCGCTTCTTGCAACATACGTTTTTCATTTCTAACGATAATTTCTGGTGCTTTAAGATCTAATAGTCTTCTTAAGCGATTATTTCTATTAATCACTCTTCGATATAAATCGTTAAGGTCTGATGTAGCAAATCTACCTCCATCAAGAGGAACTAATGGTCTTAGTTCAGGAGGAAGCACAGGAAGAATTTCTAAAATCATCCATTCAGGCTTGATACCTGATTTTTGGAATGCCTCAAGTACTTTTAAGCGCTTAGCAATTTTTTTAATTTTTGCTTCTGAGCCTGTTTCAGCTAGTTCAGTTCTTAATTTTTCAATTTCACTATTGATATCAAGTGATTTAAGTAATTCTTTAATTGCTTCTGCACCCATTACCGCCGTAAATTCGTCACCAAACTCTTCTACTTTTGCAAGGTAGTCATCTTCCGTAAGAAGTTGTCCTCTTGTTAAAGGAGTCATACCAGGATCAACGACAATAAATGCTTCAAAATAAAGAACGCGTTCAATATCTCTTAATGCAATATCGAGCACCATACCTAGACGACTTGGTAGGCTCTTTAAAAACCAAATATGTGCAACTGGACTTGCTAAGTCAATATGACCCATGCGCTCACGACGCACCTTAGATAGCGTAACTTCAACACCACATTTTTCACAAATCACACCACGATGTTTAAGTCGTTTATATTTACCGCAAAGACATTCATAGTCTTTAATGGGTCCAAATATTTTTGCGCAAAACAAACCATCTCTTTCAGGTTTAAATGTTCTGTAATTAATCGTCTCTGGCTTCTTAACTTCACCGTAAGACCATGAACGAATTTTTTCTGGAGATGCTAATGCAATCTTAATTGCATCAAACTCTTCTTCTTGTGTAACCTGTTTAAATAGGTCTAATAAAGCTTTCATTTGTGATCTCCTTAGTTTCTATCGAGGTCAATATCAATAGCTAGTGAACGAATTTCTTTAACCAACACATTGAATGATTCAGGCATACCCGCATCAATCTTATGCTCACCCTTCACTATGTTTTCATATACTTTAGTTCTTCCAGCAACGTCATCTGATTTAACAGTCAACATTTCTTGTAAGGTGTAAGAAGCGCCGTATGCTTCAAGTGCCCAAACTTCCATTTCACCAAAACGTTGGCCACCGAATTGTGCTTTACCACCGAGAGGTTGTTGCGTTACAAGAGAGTATGGTCCAGTTGAACGAGCATGCATTTTGTCATCAACTAAATGATGTAATTTAAGAACATGCATGTAGCCTACTGTGACAGGTCTTTCAAATGCCTCACCTGTACGGCCATCAAACAACTTAACTTGCGTTTTATTTGCTGAAAATTGCAAGAGTTCTGTTTTAGGATCATTATCTGGGTAAGCAAGATCTAACATATATTTAATGTCAGATTCAGATGCGCCATCAAATACGGATGTAGCAAATGGAACACCATTTTTTAAGTGTTGCGCAAGTTCTACAACTTCATCATCGTTCAATGACTTAATATCTTCTTTTTTACCAGAAGCATCGTTGTATATTTGATCTAAGAATTTACGAACTTCAGTAATCTTCGCTTCTTCTTTTAACATTTCGCCTATACGAACGCCTAACCCTTTAGCTGCCCATCCAAGATGGGTTTCTAAAATTTGACCGATGTTCATTCGAGAAGGCACGCCTAATGGATTTAATACAATATCCAAAGGTGTACCATCAGCCATATGCGGCATATCTTCTACAGGAGCGATTTTTGAAACCACACCTTTATTACCGTGACGTCCGGCCATTTTATCGCCAGGTTGAATTCTGCGTTTCACAGCTAAGTAGACCTTAACCATTTTTTGAACGCCTGGAGGGAGTTCGTCACCTTGTGTTAATTTACGTTTTTTCTCTTCAAAACGTTTATCAAATTGTTCTTTAGCAACTGATAAATTATCTTTCAATGTTTCTAGTTGTTTTGAAGCGTCGTCATTACCTAAACGAATATCAAACCAATCATATCTATTAATTGAAGCTAGAAAATCTTTAGAGATTTTTTCGCCTTTTTTCAAACCTTTTGGGCCGCCAGTTGCAACTTTGTTTATAAGTAATCTTTCAATTCTTCCAAAAGTATCATCTTCTACAATTCTTAATTGGTCTGCCAAATCTTGCTTGAAGTGTTTTAATTGATCATCAATAATTTGTTGCGCTCTTGAATCTCTATCAATGCCTTCTCTTGTAAATACTTGAACGTCAATGATTGTTCCAGACATACCTGATGGCACTCTCAAACTTGTATCTTTTACATCAGAAGCTTTTTCACCAAAGATTGCTCTTAAAAGTTTTTCTTCAGGTGTAAGTTGTGTTTCACCTTTAGGCGTCACTTTACCTACAAGCACATCACCGGATTCAACTTCAGCACCAATATAAATAATGCCGGACTCATCAAGTCTTCCAAGCATTCTTTCTGAAAGATTTGAAATATCGCGTGTAATTTCTTCTGGGCCTAATTTTGTATCTCTAGATACAACAGATAACTCTTCAATATGAATTGATGTATATCGATCTTCAGCTACTACGCGCTCTGAAATTAAAATCGAATCTTCGAAGTTATAACCATTCCATGGCATAAATCCAACAAGCATATTTTGGCCCAGCGCTAATTCACCCACATCAGTCGATGCGCCATCAGCAATCACATCACCTCTAGCGATCTTGTTGCCAATTTTTACGAGTGGCCTTTGATTGATATTAGTATTTTGATTTGATCTTGTGTATTTAGTTAGGTTATAAATATCAACGCCAACTTCTCCATCTGCTGCTTCATCGTCGTTTACGCGAATCACAATACGTCTTGAATCAACATAATCAACAACACCACCTCGTTTTGCTTGAACTGTTGTACCAGAGTCAGTTGCCACTGTTCTTTCAATACCTGTCCCAACAACAGCTTTCTCTGCTCTTAAGCAAGGCACTGCTTGACGTTGCATGTTGGCACCCATAAGTGCACGGTTTGCATCGTCATGTTCTAAGAATGGAATAAGCGCTGCAGCTACAGAAACAATTTGTCCAGGCGCAACATCCATATACTGGATAGGATCTACTGACGACATTGTAAATTCGTTACGATGACGACATGATATTAAATCGTCTTGAAAATGTCCTTTATTATCAAGCTCAGTATTAGCCTGAGCGATTACAAATTCACTTTCTTCAATTGCAGAAAGGTAATCTATTTTTGCAGTGACTTTTCCATTTTCAACACGTCTATAAGGTGTCTCTAAAAATCCGTATTGATTTGTTCTTGCATAAAGTGCAAGCGAATTGATCAATCCAATGTTTGGACCTTCCGGTGTTTCAATTGGACATACGCGGCCATAATGTGTTGAGTGAACATCACGCACTTCAAAGCCAGCGCGCTCTCTTGTTAGGCCGCCAGGACCTAAAGCTGACACTCT
>DOEL01000058.1:0-2733 GCA_003533095.1 Methylophilaceae bacterium
ATAGCGTTTTGGACCCACCTGACTTCCATGCCGAACTCAGAAGTGAAACGAAATAGCGCCGATGGTAGTGTGGGGCTTCCCCATGTGAGAGTAGGACATCGCCAGGCTTTAAATTTTGGACACTTGCTGATTACAAGCGAGTGATACCACTGCGGAGTGGTAGTTCAGTTGGTTAGAATACCGGCCTGTCACGCCGGGGGTCGCGGGTTCGAGTCCCGTCCACTCCGCCAACATTATTAAGGCGAATCTAAAGATTCGCCTTTTTATTAATTCAGTAAGAACTTTTTGGTACTTTTTTTTATCAAAACTTAAAAAAAGACATTAGGGAAATTCAATGTTAGAAAAATTTAGAAGTTACGCTCAAACTAAAGCTGCACAAGTTATTTTGGCGCTCATTCTTATTCCTTTTGCATTGTTTGGAATTGACTCATATCTAAATCAAGCTGGAAACAATTTAAGTATTGCTAAAGTTAATGGCTACAAAATTGCGCTACCAGAATACAATCGTGCGATAGAAAATGTTCGTAATCGTATGATGAGTGAAGGAAAAAAAGTTGATCCTACAATGTTTGACTCATTCGAATTTAAAGAGTCAGTTGTCGATGGCTTAATTTCCAAGCAATTAGTGAATGATGATATTAAAAAAACTAAATTTAAAATTACCGATCAACAATTAAGCCAATATATTATTGGAATGCCTGAGTTTCAAAAAGAAGGAAAATTTTCACAAGAGATTTATGACAAAGTTTTGCAAAATAATCAACTTACTCCAAAGAAATTTGAAGAAAGTGTAAGAAATGACCTGCTTATTCAGCAGGTGCGAGATGGACTTCAAAAACTTACATTTATCCCACCAAATAATTTAGCAGAGACGTTAAAAGCAACATCACAACAAAGAGAGGTAAGTGTTGCTGAATATAGAATTAAAGAATATATGACGAAAGCAAACATTGCTGAAAAAGACATGCAAGCTTTTTATGATCAAAACAAATCTAAGTTTTTAGCGCCAGAACAAGTAAAAGCTGAGTTTGTTGTATTTTCATTAGCAAGCATTCTTCCAACAATTAATGTGACAGATGACGAAATAAAAGCTTTTTACAAAACTAATTCAGATAAATATCAAAATCAACAGCAAAGAGAGGCAAGCCATATATTAATAGCAGCTTCTAAAAATGCTGCGCCTGCAGAAAAAGCCAAAGCTAAAGCAAAGGCTGAAGATATTTTGAGTCAGATTCGAAAGAATCCCAAACAATTTGAAGAGTTAGCAACGAAATATTCACAAGACCCAGAATCTGCTAAAAAGGGTGGGGAATTAGGTGTATTTGGACGCGGCATGATGGTTAAGCCATTTGATGATGCTGTTTTCTCAATGAAAGTGAATGAGATTAGTAATATTGTAGAATCTGATTTTGGTTACCATATTATTAAACTCACTAAGATTATTGGCGAAGGGGGTGGTTTTGATGCTTTGAAGCCACAAATAAAAGCCGAATTAATATACCAAAAAGGGCAGGAAAAATTTGCAGCCCTTGCCGAAGAGTTTAGTAATAAAGTTTATGAACAATCATCTAGCCTTGATGCTGTTTCGAAAAAATTCAATCTACCCATTCAAAAAACTGATTGGATTAGCCGAAATGATTCAGATAAATTTTTCAAAAATGAAACATTGATGAATGCTTTATACGCAAAAGAATCTATCAAAGATCATCGAAATACTGAAGCCTTTGAAGTAACTCCAAATAATTTAATTTCTGCACGAGTTGTAGATTACAAAGCACAATCTACCAAACCTTTTGCCGAGGTCAAAAAGAATATCGAGGATTACTTAAAATTCGAAGCGGCAAAAAAAGCAGTGGCTAGTGAAGGTGAGGCCGCATTAAAAAATATTAGTGACACTTCGCACAAAATTGATTGGCAGCCAGCAGTTCTAGTTGATCGAAAGAATAGTAAAGGTTTAAGCGAGGCTGTTATTAATCACGCTTATAAAATGCCCACAGATAAGCTTCCGAGTTATAGCGGTTTTGTTGATGGTAACAATGGGTACGTTATTGTTAAAGTGAATAAAGTAGCGTTTCCAAGTGATAATAATGAAGAAAATAAAAAAGCATTTGCTTCTGATTACTCGGAAGCATTAACTGCTGAATATTTAAGCGCTTATCTCAAGGGATTAAAAGCAAAGGCGAGTGTTTCAGTTAATCAAAAATTCTTTGAAACAACACAAAAGAATTAATCGATTGAACCTGCAGCGGTAATATTCATACCTCCATCTACGTATGTAATTTCACCTGTAATGCCAGATGCAAGGTCGCTACATAAGAATGCTGCAGCGTTTCCAACTTCTTCTATCGTAACATTCCGTCTTAAAGCAGCATGTTTTTCATTAAACCCTATCATGCGATCAAAGTCTGCAATGCCAGATGCTGCAAGTGTTTTGATAGGACCTGCTGAAACGGCATTAACTCTGATACCTTTTGGCCCCAAGCTTTGAGCCATATATCTGACGTTTGCTTCTAAACTTGCTTTAGCGAGCCCCATAACATTATAGTTTGGCATCGTTCTTTCAGCGCCTAAGTAACTTAATGTAAGTAGGCTTGCATGCTCACTTAGCATAGGCAAAGCAGCTTTTGCTAATGCTGTAAAGCTATATGAACTTATATCATGAGCTATTCTGAAATTTTCACGTGTTGTAGCTTCAACAAAGTCTCCTTTTAAAGCTTCTTTTGTAACAAAAGC
>DOEL01000058.1:3064-8131 GCA_003533095.1 Methylophilaceae bacterium
TCGATTTGCTCATCACTCGATACATCGCAAGGTAATACAATGCTTGAATTAAAATCTTGAGCAAGTTTTTTAACTCGTTCATCGTGTTTTTCCATCTGATAGGTAAAAGCTAATTCAGCACCTTCTCGTTTCATGGCTGAAGCAATGCCATAGGCAATCGATCGATCACTTAATAAACCTAGAATTAAAACTCGTTTACCTGTCAAAAACCCCATATCGCATCCCTTTATTTTTTTAGATTCTTATTTTTAGGATCAAGTAAATCTCTCAATCCTTCACCGAGTAAATTATAACCTAGGACGGTAATCAAAATAGCGAGCCCTGGAAATAATGATAACCACCATGCAAATTGAATATATTCTTTTCCGTCAGTTAGAATATTGCCCCATGACGACTGCGGAGCTTGAACGCCGAGCCCGAGAAAACTTAATCCAGACTCAGTTAAAACTGCACTTGCAATACCTAAAACAGAACTTACGATAATAGGTGTTAAGCTATTTGGTAGGAGGTGTTTGTAGATAAGCCTGAAATCCGAAGCCCCCATGGCTTCGGCAGCCAATATGAACTCTCTATTTCTAAGACTTAAAAATTCTGCTCGCACAAGACGAGTTACTCCCATCCAAGATGTGAATCCAATCACAATCATGATGTTCCAAATGGAGGGTGTTAAAAAAGCAATCACAGCAAGAATAAGAAAAAAAGTAGGGATGGATAACATAATATCTACAAAGCGCATGATAATTGAATCGATATAACCTCGATAAAAACCTGCAATAGCTCCTAAAAATGTACCAATTAATGTAGCGATCCCAACGGCGACAAATCCTACAAGAAGTGAAATTCTTGATCCATATAACATGCGAGAAAAGACATCTCTTCCTAATCCATCAGTACCCATAAAATGTGAGTGAGAAGGGGGTAGGAGTATTGATTGAATATCAATGTAATTAGGATCGTAAGGTGATAACCATGAAGCAAAAATTGCAACAAAAAGCACAGTAATAATAATAAGAAGGCCACTTAAGGCTAGAGGATTTTGTCTGAGATTTTTCAATTTGAAATGCCTCGTCTAATTCTTGGATCTGCCCAGGCATAGCCAATGTCCGCGATTAAATTGCCAAATAATGTTAAAACAGATCCTATAGTAAGAATTCCCATTACTACTGGAAAGTCTCTCATTAAAACAGCATCAAAAAATAATTTACCCATACCAGAAATTGCAAAAATAGATTCTCCAATAACAGAACCACCGATTAATCCTGGAATTGATAATCCTATAATAGTGATAAGGGGAAGAAGCGTATTTCTTAGTGCATGCCCATAAATAACTTTATTTTCTGGCAAACCTTTTGCACGAGCGGTTGTAATAAAGTCTTGTTGAAGTATATCAAGCATTCCATTTCTCACATAAAGAGAAATACTTGCGAGTCCACCTAAGCTTGAAATAGAAACAGGCAATATAAGATGTTTAAGCAAATCTGCATATTGTGCTATGTGACTCATTTTTTCAAAGCCCGCGCTATGAAGTCCTGAGATAGGCAACCATGAGTGACTTACACCAGTCCAATACATTAATAATAGTGCCAACCAAAAACCAGGTATAGCAAATCCTACAAATACAATGATGGTAATAAGTCTGTCTGGCCATCGGTTTTGATTTACCGCTGAAACAACACCTAAAAAAATTGATAGGGCAAAGATGATAAGTAGGCCTATTAAATTTATCATCAGTGTTACAGGCAATGCATCTTGAATCATTCCTCTAGTAATGTTGCCTTTAGCATCTTTAGTTTCCCATAAAACAGGACGTTGATGTGATGCAAAAGAATTACCAAAGTCTAATTTGACTATACGTTTTAACCATAAACTATATTGTGTCATCAATGGTTTGTCTAAGTTATATAGAGCTCTTAATTTTTGACGAGATTCCTCAGAAGCTTTGGGGTTGAAAGATGATTCTGATGCTGTAATATCACCAGGTGCTAAATGCATAATAAAAAAAGAAATAAGGCTAATTCCAATTAACATCGGAATCATCCATAACAAACGTTTAATTAAATAATTAAGCATTTTAGGGAGTTATTTCATTTCTTCTCAAAGTTGAAGGAATAAACCATTCATATGAATTATATGAAATTCCTGCTGGCGGTGCAGGGGAGTCAATACCTTTGATACGTTTATTCATAGCAGTTAATCCATATCCAGCATAAAGATAAACTACAGGACTATCATTCAGTAAAATTTTTGAAAAGGCATGGTAAATTTTTTCGCGCTTATCAGGATTCAGTTCGGTGCGACCTGCTTCAAGGAGTTGATCAACATCCTTATTGTTATATCCAATAAAATTAAATTGCCCAGGTTTTTGTTGTGAAGAATGCCATATATTATATTGATCAGGATCCAGTGATAGGCTCCAGCCAAGAATTACTGCATCAAAATCACCAGTTTTAATAAATTGATTTACAAAGCTTGCCCATTCAATGACTCTTATTTTTACATCGATACCAACATCCTTCAGTCTTCTTTGAATAAGAACTGCAGTCATCTCTCTTTGTTTGTTTTGATTAGTGAGAATTTCAAATGAAAAAGGTTTTCCATCTTTTTCTAGAATGCCATCATGATTCGAATCATTAAAGCCAGCTTCATGAAGTAATTTAAGGGCTTGATTTTTATCATAAGAGTAGGGGTGAAGATTTTGATCACTCCATCGTGTCCCCGGCTTATAAGGAGATGCAATAGGCTCCCCGAGACCTAACAGTACACCATCTATGACTTCTTGTTTATCAAGGGCATAGTTAATTGCTTGCCTTACTCTAATATCATTAAATGGGCTATGTTTTAAATTAAAGCCAAGATAGGTATAACTATTCCCAAGTTCTTTATAAAGCGCTAATTTATTTTTTAGATCAGGCCTGGAGGGTATGACGCGAGCAAATTGAATAGGATTAATATTCATAAGATCAATGTTGTCAGCAATTAATTCTAAAAATTGAGAGGATGTATCAGGGATGAATCTTGAAGTGAGTTGATTTATATTAGGCTCACCCATCACGGATGAGGGACTGGCCTCCAAAGATAATTTTTCACCATTTATCCATTGTGTTAATTTATAGTAACTAGAACCAGTAGGTTTTCTTGAAAAAAAAGTGTGATTGATATCTTCATCTTTAAGGATATGCTTTGGCAGTATTTGAAGTGATGCCCAACTATCTAGAGCAGGGGCGTAAGCTTTTTTATAATTTACTCGAAATGTGTAAGGATCGAGAGCTTCAGCTTTATCAACTAGCTTATAGTCCGAGCCGTAAGGGGTTCTTGTTTTTTCATCTGTGACAAGTTTCCACGTAAAAAGAACATCATCGCTTGTTAGATCATGACCGTCAGCCCATTTAAGATTTTTTTTTAAATAAAAAGTAATTGTTTTTTGGTCGTTAGAAATTATCCATTGACTGGCTAATTCAGGGGCTAATTCTAAATTTTTGTCATATTTAATAAGTTTATTAAATATGTTTCCTGATATAGCAGATGAAGCTGAATCCCCAGCGATCATTGAAATAAGATTGCTTGGCTCTCCTGACATTGCATCAATTAGAGTTCCGCCTTTTTCGCTAGTAAAAGTGCCTTCGTAGTTATTCACACTTTCTTTTTTATCACTACATGCGACTAGGCCAAATAACAGAAATACTAAAATGAATAAATATCTGATATGCATATAATTCCGCATTAATTATTTCTCTGAAAGCGAAGGATAGACCCAATTTGAATGTCTGAAGATGTAATTTGATTGATATCTTTTAATTCATCAATCGATATCCCATATTTTTTTGATATTTTAGTTAGTGTATCGCCGGGCTTAACTTTGTACTTATTTGGCTTTGCTGAATCTTCTGATTTGCTGTCTTTTTGAATTTTTGATTCACTAATATCTTGATTCGCATTTGTTTCTTCTCCTTCTTTTTTAGCTACTAATATTATTGTTGAAGGTTTGATTATTTTTTGCGGATTTAAGTCGTTTGCTTTAATTAAGTCACTTTCTTCCATATCAAATTTATTTGCTATAGCTTTAATTTTTTCATTACGTTTTGGTTGGTATATATTCCATGAAACTAAAGGCTTTTCATTTTGACTGAGATTTTTTATAAATGTATCAGCTGAACTTATAGGCAATATAAGTTGTTGCGTTTTTTCATTTGTTCGAATTAAAGGCCTTCTATGTTCTGAATTTAAAAGCAAAAACTCGTCATAAGAAATTTCAGCAAGATTTGCAGCAAGATCAGCATCTATCACTGCAGGGGCATCAACATAAGTGAAATAAGGTTTATTTGGAATGGGGTCTATATAGAGGCCATAATGATTAGGGTTAGAAACAATATTTTTAATTGCCTGAAGTTTTGGAACGTAGTCCTTAGTTTCAGCTGGAAGTTTTAGATGTGCATAATCAGTTGGTAGGCCCTTCGCTTTATTTCTGGCTATAGCGCGGCTTACTGTTCCTTCTCCAGCATTGTAAGCAGCCAGAGCAAGATCCCATGTACCAAATAATGCATGAAGTTTTTGAAGATAATCAAGAGCAGCATTTGTTGCATCAACTACATTACGTCTTTTATCTTGCCACCAGTCTTGTTTTAAACCGTAGAGCCTTCCTGTTGAGGGTATAAATTGCCATATGCCTACAGCCTTACTTCTAGAATTTGCAATTGGGTTGTAGGCACTTTCTATCATAGGAAGAAGTGCTATTTCGGAAGGCATGCCCCTTTTTTCTACTTCCCCTACGACATAAAAAAGATATTTTTGACTACGATCCATCATTCTTTCTACATATTCTGGTCGAGCTGAATACCAGTCTTCGTATTTTTTAGATCTTGAATTATTTTCATCTTTAATTTCAAATCTAGAATAAATTCGTTGCCATAAGTTAATTTCTGCTTTATTTGATTGATAACTTAGAGTCTTACTAGAGGGTGATTCAGATGTACTTAAGTTCAATGCATTTAGTTTATTAATTTCTTGATCAAGCACATCAATATCTAGAATACTAATCTCTTCACCTAAAATATTTTTTTCTGCGAAAGC
>DOEL01000058.1:8488-31423 GCA_003533095.1 Methylophilaceae bacterium
TCTTTAAGATCCCTCAGCTTTTTAAAAGCTTCTAGGGAACTACAATTAAGAAAAGGATTTGTCTTTAGCTCTTCTTCTAATAAAGACGGAATAGTAATTTTAAAATTCGATATAGATTTATTTCTCTGCTTTAAATTCATATCATTAGGATTCAGCGATAAAGCGAATGCAATATTTTTCTTGGTATATTCATGTGCGCAATAGATCTTTGTATCTAAAGGTAGATTACTAATTTTCTTCAGCGAGTCATACATCTGCTCATGGGTCCCATCAAAAATTCTGCCGCAGCCACATGCAAAAAGAGTATCGCCGCAAAAAAGGTTTTTCATATCGTAATATGCAATATGACCTTGGGTATGCCCAGGAATTTCAATTATTTTATAGTTTATTTGAAGCTCGGGAATATTAATTTCATCTCCATTTTTAAGGCCTATGTTGACAAAATTATATTTGTCTTTTTGTGGTGCAAAAATTTTGATGTGGGGGTATTTTTCTTGAAGCTCTAAAACTCCACCTATATGGTCAGCATGGTGATGAGTAATAAGAATGGCAATCAGCTTGAGATTTCTTCTTTCCAAGCAAGCAATCACTGGAGCCGCGATGCCCGGATCTATTATGATGCAATTTTGATCGTTACGGATTAACCAAATATAATTGTCTTCAAAGGCTTCAATAGGATCAATATGAATTTGTTTGTTTTCTTTGTAGCCTGTCATTTGTATTCATAGTAAAGTATTTGGATCATTATAAGATATTTTTATGCCTAAAATTTCACCACAGGAATGGTTTAAAAGCCCCTTAGGCCAGTATTTACTTACATTAGAATATGAATATATTAATCCTGTAGTAATAGATACATTTGGATTCTATGCTATTCAAATGGGTAATTATGATATTGATTTCTTAGATCATTCACGCATTCAAAATAAATTTTCCTTAAATTCAAATCATGCCCATTTAATCGCATCGAATGAGGATTTGCCTTTTGATGAGGCTTCTGTGGATTTGCTTATTGCGCCTCATATCTTAGAGCAAATGACTGAGCCTTATCAATTACTTAAGGAAATTTATCGAGTTTTGATGCCTGAAGGACGACTTATAATTACAGGATTTAACCCTGCAAGTCTGTGGGGTGTAAAAAGACTTTTAAGTTTTGATATTGATTATCCATGGAATACAAAATTTATATCGCTCGGTAAAATTAAAGAGTGGCTTCCAATAGTTGGCTTGGAGATGGTGGAAGGAAAGATGGGATGCTACGTTCCTCCGATACAACAGTTATCATGGCTAAAAAAAATGCAAGCGATAGAAAAAATTGGAGATCGATGGTGGCCTATGTTAGGGGGTTTTTATTTTCTAGTGATACAAAAGAGAGTTCACGGTATGACACCAATTCGGCCTATATGGAAAAAGAAATTAATAAAAACCCATGTTTATTCAGCACAAAAATCAAAGACTTAAGAAGCTAAATCATGAAGCCTGTAATTACAATTTATACTGACGGGGCATGCAGAGGCAATCCAGGAGATGGGGGATGGGGAGCATTTTTAATTTCAGGAGTTAATGAGAAGTCAATTTATGGTGGAGAGAGAAATACAACAAACAATCGTATGGAATTATTAGCTGTAATAAAAGCGCTCGAAATTATCAAACAGACATCAGACATTAAAATATATACCGATTCTACTTATGTGCAAAAGGGTATTACTGAATGGATTCACGTATGGAAACGTAATCATTGGAAAAATAGTAGCAAGAAAATTATTAAGAATATAGATTTATGGCAAAGACTTGACGAATTAGCATCCGGCCACACTATTGAGTGGCTTTGGGTTAAAGGCCACGCGGGGCTTGATGGTAATGAGAAGGCAGATCAACTCGCTAACCTAGGTATTGATTATTTATTTAAGGATTCATTGTGAGACATATTTTTCTAGATACAGAAACAACTGGCTTAAATGCAAATCAAGGGCATCGGATTATTGAGATTGCAGCCATTGAAATTGTAAATCGCCGACCTACAAATAATTCTTTTCATTTTTATTTAAATCCGGATAGGGAAATAGATCCTGCGGCTCAAGAAGTTCATGGTATTACCCTAGAATTTTTACAAGATAAACCAAAGTTTTCAGAGATTGCCTCTGATTTTCTTGAGTTTATAAAAGATGCGACGATCATCATTCATAACGCTCCATTTGATGTGGGTTTCATTAATATGGAGTTTGGGCTTATTGGAAAACCACCTATTGAAGGTGTAGTTGATAATATTATTGATACATTAAAAATGGCAAAAGACTTGAGGCCAGGGCAGCGCAATAGCTTAGATGCTTTATGCCGTTTTTATAATATAGATAATTCACAGAGAAGCCTTCATGGTGCTTTACTTGACGCACAGCTATTAGCTGAAGTTTATTTAGCTATGACTCGCGGACAAGAAGATTTAATGATCGACTTTCAATATCGTGGATCGGATAATGTCGGTGAAAAAAATACTAATCGACCTACTAATCTTTTTGTGTTGAAAGCAAACGATGATGAAATTAAAAATCATGAAGCTTATTTGAATAAAATGAAAGGTGAAAAAAAACTTATTTGGTAATATAGATTATATGGCGTCAGCCCAGCTATTAGGGGTTTCATATATGCGAATCTGTTTTATTTTAAGTTGATGATCAAAGCGCATATTAAATTCATTATTTAAAATTCGGTAAGCTTCAGATGCCATATTTTCAGCTGTAGGAACTAGTGGAAATATAACAGTTTTATGATTAGGAAGTGTATTTAAAAAGTTAACGATCTCTTTATCTTCTTTATAGACAATAAAAGCATGATCCCAAGGTTCAACTATCAAATTTTTAATAATTTTTTTTACATCAGAGAAATCAATTACCATACCAAAGTCAGAACTTTTTTTGTCATCATGAACAGGGCCTGTAACCGTAACTTCTATAGCATAACGGTGCCCATGTAAATTTTTACAGTTACTTTTATGATTTGGTATACGGTGTCCTGTGTCAAATTCTAATCTTGTTGTAATGTCCATTGAGTCTGCGAAAAGTCATGTAATTAATTAGGATTTTAACATTGGTTGCGATTAAAATCTTGGTTGAGCGCTTATAACCTTGCAATACGCTGTAGAGCAGGTGGGTGCGAATCATAAAATGCAGAATATAAAGGATCGGGTGTTAAAGTTGATGCATTATCTCGGTAAAGTTTAACTAACGATTCTTTAAGATATTTTGCACTCGAATGTTTTTTTGCGTAACGATCAGCTTCAAACTCATTTTGTCTTGAATAGAATGCCATTATTGGCTTGATGAAAAAAATAAATGTAGGGCCGACTAACATAAAGAGAAGTAAAGCGCTGCCATCTGAAGGCTTAGCAATACCTAGTCCATGGTAGAACCATAATTGATCTTTTAAATACCCTAAAATAGCGAGACCAATAAAGCTTACAAGAAACATCATAACAATTCTTTTTTTAACATGATTATGATGAAAATGACCAAGCTCGTGAGCTAAAACAGCTTCAATTTCATTGTGATTAAGCCTCTCTAAAAGGGTATCGAAAAAAACAATGCGTTTATTCTTACCAAATCCTGTGAAATAAGCATTGCCATGATTGCTTCTTGCCGAACCATCCATGACAAATAGTCCTTGTGATTTGAACCCACATTTTTTTAATAGTGCAATGATTTTAGTTTTTAAGACTCTGTCTTTTAATGGTGAAAATTTATTAAAAAAAGGAGCGATCCAAGTAGGGTAGATTGCTAGAATTAAAAGATTAAATAAACTCCACACTACCCAGAGATAAAGCCACCAATATGAACCAGCATTTTGTAGCATCCATAATGCAACAAACAATATAGGTAAGCCGAGAGACAGACCTAAAATCATTTGCTTATAAATGTCAGAGAAAAAAAGTTTTTTTGTCATTCGATTAAAACCAAATTTTTCATCAATCTTAAATGTCTTGTAATAATTAAACGGTAAGTCGATAAGACTTGAGATAAGCATTACACTCAAAATAATTGCAATATCTCTTAGAGTTGATGATGAGATCCAGTCAAAAATATTTGAGATTTTGCTAATCAACCCTCCTAAAGTTAAGAGCATGAGTAAAGAAGCTTGGGCTAATATATCTTTTGAACCTAACTCGCTTTTTGCAATTGCATAATGTGCAGCTTTTTGGTGGTCCTTAAGTGAAATATTTTTTTTAAATGCGTCCGGTACTTTATTTTTATGATTAGACACAAAGTGAATATGTCTTCTCGCAAGCCATAAGTGTATGACAGTGCTTAAAGTAAGAACAGTAATGAATATGTTGCGCAGTATTTCGTCCATAATCTCTCTGAATTAAGTTAATATTGTAATATTGTGTATTAAAACAATCCTGCGTTGAAGATTGTTTTAATCAATAAGTCTTATTTTAATGGAAATCATGATGAGTTCTTCAGACGATAATTTAATTTGGCTTGATATGGAAATGAGCGGGCTAAATACAGAAACAGATAAAGTGCTTGAGGTCGCAACTGTAGTGACTGATCCAAACCTAAACATTATTGCTGAAGGTCCTGTTATTGTCATTCATCAATCGGATGAAATATTAAATGCTATGGATGCATGGAATCAGTCTACACATTCAAAATCAGGTTTGATTGAAAAAGTTAAGCGGTCATCATTTGATGAAGCATATGCTGAAGAGACAACCATTGAATTTTTAAAAAAGCATATTGCGCCTAATAAGTCACCTATGTGTGGTAACTCAATTTGTCAGGACCGTCGTTTTATGGCAAAGCATATGCCCAGTTTAGAAAATTATTTTCATTATAGAAATCTAGATGTTAGCGTTTTTAAGGAACTCTCTCGTCGATGGAGTCCTTCGCTTTATCAAGGCTTTAAAAAATCAAGTAAACACGAAGCTTTGTCAGATATATATGAGTCTATTGAAGAGTTAAAATATTATCGCGAGCATTTTTTAAAATTATCATGAGAAATTTTTTTTACATAGGCCTAGCTGCAGCCATGGGCGCTTGGAGTAGGTGGGGTATAGGCATCTTATTAAATGCTATGCATCCAGTTATTCCATTAGGAACGCTTACAGCAAACTTAGTAGGCGGATATTTCATGGGAATATCAATGGGTGCTTTTGAATTATTCAATGATCTTAGCCCAGATCTAAAAATCATAATTAATATAGGTTTCCTCGGCGGCCTCACCACCTTTTCTGCATTTACAGCCGAGGTTTTTCAGTTGCTGCAAAAGAATGAGTTCGTTGCCTCGCTCACTCTTATTGCACTCCATGTCATCGGATCTCTATTGATGGCTTATCTAGGCTGGCTTTCTATAAGCTTAATAAAACAATAATCTATTTAGTAGCTTTTTTCTTCGTAGCCTTAGTTTCAATCATCACGATTGGCTCATCCTTAGCTTTTTCCTTGTCTTTCTTTTGCCATGCAGCCGTTTTCTTTGGCGCTGCTTTTTTAGGTTTTTCTTCTGCTTCTTTCTTGGTTTTGGGTTTTGATTTAGCTTTTGTTTCGACAAGCTCAAGACCTATAGCTTTTAAATCGACTGGCTTTTCTTCAATTTTCTTTTTAGGCTTAGCAGCTTTTTTAGAAACTTCAGTTGGCTTAGTTTCTGTTTTTTTAACTTGAGATGTATTAATTTCAGTAATAGATTTATTTTCAACAGGAGAATCTTGAGCTACTAAAGCTTTCTTCTCAAAATCATTTTGCCCTTGATTAAATCTAGCATCGCGATCTTTGTTAAAACGACCACGTTTATTATTTCGACTTCTTCTGTTATTACCTTGGTTAGATCGACCATCTGGTGAAGATATTTTGTCAGAAGCTGTCACCATATCTGCTGTAAAAGACTCAGTCTCTCCTTGGGCTTGATTCTTGTCATGTTGCTTAAATTTTTGATGACGGTTATTCCTTCCTCTATTATTCCGATGAGGACGCGAGCGATTGTTTTCTCTTGTTTCAGAAACTTCTAACTTTTCTTCATTATTATGATTTTCAGTATTCTCATCATCACCAGCAATGAGATTTTTAAAGAAACCAAATAATGTTTTATTTGATTTTCCAGATCCAGACGGTGCAGGACTATCTGGAATAATACCTTTTACTAAAGGTTCTTGTTTGGGCTCATTAGAAGCTTGTTTATAATTTAAAACCTGATTACCTTCATTTAATGATTCCATCATTTGATAACTAGGCTTGGTTTGAGCCGAGATATCATCTTGTTTGGCACTTGAAATTGAATAATTTGGGGACTCAAGATGCTTATTAGGAACCAGTATAATCTCCACTTTTAAGCGTTGTTCTAGATTGAAAATATCTGAGCGTTTCTCATTGAGAAGGAACGTTGCGACATCAATAGGTAATTGAGCGGAAATAGTTGCATTATGCTCTTTCATAGCTTCCTCTTGAATCATACGAAGAATATGTAATGCTGTTGATTGAATATCTCTAATTGAACCTGTGCCATTACATTTTGTACATATACTATTGCTGGACTCACCAATGCTTGGACGCATTCTTTGGCGAGAGAGCTCAAGCAGTCCGAAGCGTGAAATTTTTCCAGTTTGAACTCGTGCGCGATCATGATGAAGCGCTTCTCTAAATCGACTTTCTACTTCACGTTGATTTTTTTGACTTTCCATATCAATGAAGTCAATTACTACTAAACCACCCAAATCGCGAAGCCTTAATTGTTTTGCAACTTCTTCAGCCGCTTCAATATTGGTATTGAATGCAGTGTGCTCAATGTCGCTTCCCTTAGTTGCTCTAGATGAGTTCACGTCGATAGAAACGAGAGCTTCTGTGTGATCAATAACAATAGCACCACCTGAAGGCAGCCTTACTTCCCTTGAGAAAGCTGATTCAATTTGATGTTCAATTTGAAAGCGAGAAAACAAAGAAACTTCGTCTTCGTATAGCTTCACGCGATCTACATAATTTGGCATAACGTGATTCATAAATTGTGTAGCTTGTTCATAAATCTCTTGGGTATCAATAAGAATTTCACCTATATCTGGATGAAAATAGTCTCGAATTGCTCGAATCACAAGATTACCTTCTTGGTAAATAAGAAATGCACCGGATTGGCCTTGTGAGGCTTCTTCGATAGCAGTCCATAATTGTTTAAGATAATTTAAATCCCATTGAAGCTCCTCAAGAGATGATCCTACGCCGGCTGTTCGGCCAATGACGCTCATACCTTCTGGAATGTCTAAATTTGAAATATGTTCACGGAACTCGTTACGCTCTTCACCTTCAACCCGTCTTGAAACACCACCACCATCAGGATTGTTTGGCATTAATACGATGTATCGTCCTGCGAGAGAGAGGTAACTTGAGAGCGCTGCACCTTTATTCCCTCGTTCTTCTTTTGTAACTTGAACAATGATTTCTTGACCTTCTTCAATTACATCTTGAATACGTGGACGATTTTGAGTTGATTCCTTAAAGTATTGAGGTGCAATTTCTTTAAAGGGGAGGAAGCCATGGCGCTCTGTGCCATAATTAACGAAAGCTGCCTCAAGAGAAGGTTCTATTCTGGTAACGATACCTTTATAAATATTACTTTTCTTTAAAGCACGATTTCCACGTTCAATATCAAGATCAATTAATTTTTGACCATCTACTATTGCAACTCGTAATTCTTCTGATTGGGTTGCATTAAAAAGCATACGTTTCATTATCTAAAACTCCTACAAGCAGGTTTTAAGATAAAGAATGTATTTCAGCTATTCAGGTGCACATCTTGCCTCAGGAGAGGCCAGAGTCTCTTGTGTAAAACTTTTTATCAAAAAGTTTTTTTTAAATTATTTACTTAATCACAGATCTTATTTGTAAGATTGTTGAGCAAAATATTTTTTTTGAATCTTTGTTGTGTTCATGTGCAATAAAACTAAAATATTCTTTATATTTTTAAACCTTGTTTCAAGGCCGCTACTTAAAATAAGGCGAGCGGAAAAAGCCATAGTAATTTGTTGTCACGGTATAATTCAGCTTAAATTATCTCTTCAATTTAGTTGATTAAGAGAGTCTGAACACTTCTAGTATAGGGTATAAATCCAATTAAACAAAATATGGCTCAAAATACTAACCCTAAAAATCATTTCTCTCATGAAAAAGCCACATTTGTTGTTGTGGATGAATCAAGTGAAACACAAAAAATTGATAACTTCCTTTTGAAAATTTTAAAAAATGTACCTAAAAGTCACATTTATAAAATTCTTAGAAGCGGCGAAGTCAGGGTAAATAAAAAGCGAATCGACACCACTTATCGTCTTAAAATAGATGATCAGGTCAGAATTCCTCCCATTGTGATAGAGGCTGAGAAGGTCTCTAATGTTATTGAACCCAAACACCAACAAACGGCTTGGCTAGAGAGAAATGTTATTTATGAGGATGACGCTTTATTGGCAATCAATAAACCAAGTGGTTATGCTGTTCATGGAGGTAGTGGACTTAATTTCGGCGTTATAGAATTGATTCGTCATGCAAGACCTAGGGCTAAGTTTTTAGAGCTTGTGCATCGTATTGATCGAGAAACTTCTGGCATTTTATTGATCGCAAAAAAGCGTTCAGCGCTTGTAAATATGCACGATATGATGCGACAGAACCGCATTGAAAAAAAATACACTATGATGGTTGAAGGTGATTGGACAGAATCTAAAAAAACAGTCGAACTCATGTTAAAGAAAACCTTCACGCAGAGCGGCGAGCGGCGAGTTAATGTCACGAATGAAGAAGATGATGATAGTCAAAATCAAATGAGTAAAACGATCTTTTACTTAAAGAAATCTTTCGGCGCATACTCTTTTTTAGAGGCAAAACTTATCACCGGAAGAACGCATCAATTGAGAGTTCAGCTTGCTCATTTGGGATTTCCTATTTTAGGCGATGACAAGTATGGTGATTTTTCATTAAACAAAGCACTTCAGAAGAAGGGCTTAAAACGTATGTTTCTTCATGCTTTTTCTATGAAACTGAAACATCCATTAACTGACGAGCCATTGGAGTTAAACGCTCCCTTGCCTCGAGAGCTTGAGGCATTCTTGAGCCAGCAATCCCAATGAAGTCACCTCGCTTTGACTTAGTTATTTTAGACTGGGATGGTACTGTCGCAGATTCAACGGGAATTATTGTAGATGCTGTTATATCAGCAGCTGAAAGTGCAGGGGTTATAGCACCTCCAAGAACATTAATTTTAAAAACTTTAGGACTGGGATTAAATCAGTTATTGCTTAAACTATTCCCGCATTTGTCTTCAGAATTGTTAGAGAAAGTTGCTGAGGGTTATCGTTCTCACTACCATGCAAACGAAGGTAACTCATACCTGTTTGATGGAGTAAAAGAGGGCATTGAAAGGCTTTATCAGCATAAATGTAAGCTCGCAGTTGCTACGGGAAAAAGTAGAAAAGGTCTAAAGTTTGCATTGCAAGATACTGAATTAAATCGATATTTTTCTTCTACTAAAACAGTTGATGAATGCCTTTCTAAACCTCATCCCCATATGATAGAAGCTATATTAGAAGAAACCCAGATTCCAGCTGATCGTGCCGTAATTGTCGGGGATACTCATTACGATCTTGAAATGGGAAAGAATGCACAAATTCAAACCATTGCAGTGACTTATGGGGCGCAACCTAAAGATGTATTAATAAATTTTGAGCCATTAGCATGTTTTGATTCATTTAAAGAGGTTGTTGATTTCTTGCTACCATGAGTGAGCATGTAAAAATTGAAATAGTTAAAAACGATTTTCAAGGCAATGGTTCGACCGTAAAATTTGAATACCAAAAAGAAACTGCTGCACAATCTGGTTTTGTCATTCTTTTTGAAGGTAAGTATCATGCTTATCTTAATCAATGCATGCACATGCCTATTGAGCTTGATTACAAGCCAAATGAATTTATGGACGATCAAAAAGAGTGGATAGTTTGTTCCACACATGGCGCTATTTATCATCCCGCGTCTGGTGAGTGTATTTCAGGGCCTTGTCGCGGGGAAAAACTACAAAAATTAAATGTAATTGAATTAAAAGATGTATTATGGATTGAAATTTTTTAAAGTATTTATGGAGTTTAGCAAATGGTAGTAAGAAAAAAGATAGAAAAGAAAACAAATAACCATTGGGAAAGAGAAGCCTTAGAAAAAATTGCTCTTTCCGCTCTAGGCGAACAAAGAATTGCTAGACGCTGGGGTATATTTTTTAAATCAATTACATTTTTTTATCTATTTGTGCTTTTATTTTTAGTATTTGGTGCGATGCATACTAAAGGTGGATCAGGTAATCATACTGCGTTGATTGAAATTAATGGTGTCATTGGCGAAAAGGATGAGGTCAATGCAAAAGACTTTTTTGAAAGCATACAAAGAGCTTATGAAAGTCGAGGAACAAGAGGTATAGTTCTAAAAATTAACAGCCCTGGTGGTAGTCCCGTTCAGGCTGGCATGATTAATGATGAAATTAAGCGGCAAAAAAAATTACACCCACATATTCCTGTTTACGCTGTCGTAGAGGACATTTGTGCTTCAGGCGGTTATTACATTGCGGTTGCCGCTGATGAAATTTTTGTAGATAAAGCTAGTATTGTAGGCTCCATAGGGGTCTTAATGGATGGTTTTGGCTTTACGGAAACTATGAAAAAAGTTGGTGTAGAAAGACGGCTTATGACAGCAGGGTCGAATAAGGCCATGCTTGACCCTTTTTCTCCGATCAATGCAAAACAACAAGCTTTTGTTCAAGAGATGTTAAATGAAGTTCATCAGCAATTTATTGGTGTAGTTAAAGATGGTCGTGGAAATCGCCTTAAAGAATCACCAGAAATGTTTAGCGGGCTTTTTTGGAATGGTGAAGCGGCTGTTAAACTAGGGTTAGCAGATGGTTTCGGAAATTATGATTATGTTGCTCGCGAAATTATCAAGGCTGAAGAGGTGGTAGATTTTACGACCTACGAAGGTTTTGCTGATCGCTTTGCTCGTAAATTTGGAGCTAGTTTAGGATCTTCTATGAACGAATCTTTAAGGACTGCAATATTAAATCAAAAATTAATTATTAAATAATATCAATAACTTATTGATATTTTTTAATGTAATTAATTAATCCATTTGTAGAGCTGTCAAAGTTATCAGTAGGTGCTTTTTCAGATAATTTAGGTAAAACTTGTTTTGCAATTTGTTTGCCGTACTCCACACCCCATTGATCAAAAGAATTGATATTCCAGATGATTCCTTGGGTAAAGATTTTATGTTCATACATGGCAATAATTTGACCCAAAGTTTTTGGAGTTAATTTCTTGAAAAGTATGGAGGAGGTTGGCCGATTACCTTCAAATGTTTTTTGCGGAATAAAACTTTCAATATCTTCACCTTCATAACCTTGTTTTTCGATTTCGGTGCGAGCTTCGTTGTATGTTTTTCCTAACATCAGTGATTGCGTTTGCGCGATAAAGTTTGAAAGTAAAATTTTATGATGCTCATTACCATCTTTACCTAACTTGTATTGAGATTGAATAGGCATGATGAAGTCTGCTGGCACAATTTCAGTACCTTGATGCAGAAGTTGATAAAAAGCATGCTGACCATTTGTGCCAATCTCTCCCCAAATAACAGGACCCGTATGAAAATCAATGCGTTCGCCTTCGCGATTGATAAATTTACCATTGCTTTCCATATCTGCTTGTTGGAGATAGGGTGCTAATTTAGATAAACCTTGGTCATAAGCCAAGATTGCATGAGTTGGAAAATTAAAGAAATTAATATACCAGACGCCTAATAATCCCATCATCATTGGGATATTTTGTTCTATCGGTGCTGTCTTGAAATGCTCATCCATTTCAAAGCCACCTTTAAGCAACTCTTCAAAACCGTCCATCCCTATATATAGTGCAATGGAAAGCCCAATTGCCGACCAAAGAGAGTAGCGTCCGCCTACCCAATCCCAAAATTCAAACATATTCTCTATATCTATACCGAATTGCGATACCGCATGTTGGTTTGTTGATAATGCAACAAAGTGCTTTTTAATATGTTGATTGTCTTTTGCTGCTTTAAGGAACCAATCCCGTGCCGAGAAGGCATTGGTCATTGTTTCTTGCGTAGTAAATGTTTTAGAAGCGATAATAAAAAGCGTGGTTTCAGGACTACATTTTTCTAGCGTTTGAGAGAGATCTGCACCGTCTACATTAGATACGAAGTAAGGTGTAATAGTTTTTGAGCCATATGCTTTTAATGCCTGACAAACCATAGCAGGGCCAAGATCAGAACCGCCTATGCCGATATTAATGACACTTGTTATTGCTTTACCAGTAAAACCTTTCCATTGGCCTGATCTTACATCTTCACTAAAACGACGCATTTTTTTGAGTACATTTTTAACTTTAGGCATAACATCTTCACCATCAGAAATAATGGGTATTTCTTTTTGATTTCGAAGAGCGGTGTGAAGAACGGCACGATGTTCAGTGGAGTTTATTTTTTCACCTTCAAACATCCGATTTCTCCAACCTTCCACATCAGCTTCTTTTGCAAGCTTAACTAGGAGGCCAATTGTTTCTCTAGAGACACGATGTTTTGAGTAGTCTAAAAGCAAATCATTAAATTGAATATGAAAATGGTTAAAGCGATCGGGATTTGATTTAAACATCTCACGAAGTGAGATGGTTTCGATATCTTTTTTATGTTGAATTAGCGATTGCCAGATTGGCGATTGATTAATTTGCGACATGTATAACGTTCAATTTAAGGATTTAATAATGAAAAATTTTAAGTAACTTCGCATTATAGCAAAGACATACTTAATTTATATGAAAATTATGTTGTGCTAAAGCCCATGAAATATGCTCTTTAACAAGCGCAGAAGCATCGTGATATCTGTTTTTAAGAGCATTCACAATAATTTCTGATGTTTTTGCGTTACCGAGTCCGATTGCAATATTTCTTAACCATTGATCGTAACCGATACGAAGAATTGCGCTGCCTTCCATTCGTTTCAGGAACTCAGCTTCAGTCCATAAAAAACATTCTACAAGTTCGATATCATCTAGACCATGCCTTACTTTAAAATCATCTTCTTTAGAAATTTGACCGAACTTATTCCAAGGACAATACAATTGACAATCATCGCAACCATATACACGATTGCCAATTAGCTTACGATATTCATTTGGAATAGCAGATTTAAGCTCGATAGTGAGATAAGAAATACATTTTCTTGCATCAAGCTTGTACGGTGCGATGATAGCTTTGGTTGGACATACATCTATGCAACTCGTACAAGTCCCACAATGGTTATCTACTTTTTTATCTATAGGTAAAGGTAAATTTATATAAATTTCACCTAAAAAGAACCAAGAGCCATGCTCTTTATTAATAAGTAATGTATGTTTTCCGCGCCAACCAAGGCCAGACTTTTCTGCAAGTTCAACCTCCATTACAGGAGCGCTATCCGAAAATAATCTTAATTCAAATGCTTGATTTAGAGTTTTATGGGCTTCTTTTTGAATTTTTTCAGAAAGTTTTTTTAATTTGGAGCGCATGACTTTATGATAGTCGCGACCTAAAGCATAACGAGAAATAAATGCTTTTTCATTGCTTTTTAGAATGACTTCTGAGTTATGGGCATTAGGGAAATAATTTAATCTAGCCGAAATAATCCTAATTGTATGAGGCACCAGTTCATCCGGCTTATATCGCCGGGAGCCATGTTTTACCATATAATGCATTTCACCGTGGAACCCTTGTTTAATCCATTCTAGATAATGATCTTTTGAATGATTAAGATCGATATCAGTAATGCCAATTTGATCAAAACCAAGCTCTCGGCCCCAATCTTTGATTTGTAACGCTAATTGATCCCAGATATGCGTCATGTTTTAATAATTTTTTTAGTAAATTTTATTTATGATATTTGATTCTAATTATGACTTAAAGGGCGAGAGTGAAACACTCCGTTTAGCTGAAAATATGGCGAATCATTTACGTCCAGGTATGAACTTATATTTAAAAGGGGAACTGGGTACTGGAAAAACAACTTTTGTGAGAGGCATTCTTCGTGGTCTCGGTTATCAAGAAAAAGTTAAAAGTCCTACGTATACATTAGTTGAAACCTATAATTTCGAAGAATTTAACATTTGTCATTTTGACCTTTATCGCTTTAAAGGCGTGCATGAATGGGATGATGCAGGCTTTAGAGAGTATTTTAATAAAGCGTCGATCTGTCTAGTTGAATGGCCTGAAAAAGCCGGACAAGTTCTTCCGGAGCCTGATATTTCAATTGAGCTCAATCATGAATCTTTTGGTCGTCATATCCACTTAATCAGCTATACATCTATAGGCGCAAAATGTTTAAAAGCAATTATTTAAAAACTATTTTTATCTTGATATGGCTAATATTTCCCAACTATATCTTAGCTAAAAATACGATTGAGTCAGCACGAGTATGGCCAGCGAGGGAATATACCAGAGTTACTCTTGAATCAATTAAGCCTATCAGTAATGATCAAATGATCTTAAAAAATCCAGATCGCTTGGTGATTGATCTCCATGATATAGATCTTAATGATGACTTAAAAAACTTAAGTACCAAGATATTATCAAGCGATCCTAATATCAAGCAAATTCGCGTTGCTAAATTCAATAACCAAGTGTCTCGAGTCGTAATTGAGCTAAGGGCTGAATCTAAAATTAACATTTTTTCACTTAAACCCGCAGGTGGTTATAAACATCGTTTGGTTATTGATGTTTATCCAAGAGTCGATGAATTAATGGCGTTAGTTCAAGATAAAGAAAAAAAAGATATTCCACTTTCTAGTAAGGAGATTGTTCCAGTAACGGCAGATACAAAAAAGGAAAAAATAACTCAAGATATAGCGCCACCATCGCAAACTATTAAAAGTATCAATAAGAAAATTATTATTGCTATTGATGCAGGTCATGGTGGTGAAGATTCTGGTGCTAGAGGGGCTTCTGGGACTCTAGAAAAAAATATTACTTTATCGATTGCTCGAAAACTAAAAAAACAAATTGATAGTGACGATCAATTAAGAGCAGTTCTTACAAGAGATGACGATTATTTTGTGCCTCTTCATGGTCGAGTTGTCAAAGCAAGAAAGTTAAAAGCTGATCTTTTTGTTTCCATTCATGCTGACGCTTTTACAAATCCAGAAGCAAAAGGTTCTTCGGTTTTTGCATTATCAGAAAGTGGAGCAACTTCTGCTTCAGCAAGATATTTAGCAAATAAAGAAAATGAATCTGACTTAATTGGCGGGGTGAGTTTAGATGATAAAGATCCAATGCTCGCAAAGACATTGTTAGATTTGTCGCAATCAGCAACTATTAATGACAGCGTCAAGCTTGGAAATTTCGTTTTAGATCAGTTAGGAGATATTAATGACTTACATAAATCTAATGTAGAACAAGCAGGATTTGCAGTACTTAAATCGCCTGACATTCCTTCTATTCTTGTGGAAACTGCTTTTATAAGTAACCCAAAGGAAGAGCAGAGCTTAAATAATGATGAGCACCAAGAAATTTTAGCTAAAAATATTTTAATTGGTATAAAAAAATATTTAGCCTCTAATCCTAATATTGCTAAGAATTTCTAAAGTATGGCTTTTCATAAACGGACTATTTTCTTTTTAATAGGACCAACCGCCTCAGGCAAAACAAACCTTGCTGTTGATCTTGTTAAAACATTCCCTTTTGAAATTATCAGTGTTGATTCAGCACAAATCTATCAAGATATGAGTATTGGCGTAGCAAAGCCGTCAAAAAATGTTTTAGAAATTGCACCTCATCATCTCATTAACATCATCAAGCCAAATGAAGCCTATTCAGTGGCGCAATTTACACATGATTCTCTAAAATTGATTAATGAAATTTTTGCACGTGGTCGAGTTCCACTTCTTGTTGGCGGCACAATGATGTATTTTAATGGTCTTGAAAAAGGTATAAGTCATATGCCAACAACGGATCAAAAAGTTCGAAAAGATATAGAAAATGAGGCAAAGGAAATAGGTTGGCCTAAGTTATATGAAAAACTCAAAAGCATTGATAAAGATACAGCAAAAAAGTTAAGCCCTAATGATGCTCAACGTATTAGCCGTGCTTTAGAAGTATTTTATTCGTCAGGAAAGCCCTTATCTTTTTTTCATCAATTTAAAAACAAGGATACATTCCCTTTTTTAGTTTGCAAAATTGGATTAATGCCAAGCAATAGAGAAATCCTTCATCAACGAATAGAATTAAGAGTGCAAAATATGATTGATGAAGGTTTATTTGAGGAGGTTAAGTCTTTATTTCAAAAATATCCTGGATTAAGAAGTGATATGCCATCTATGAGGTCGGTTGGCTATCGTCAATCTTTGGAGTATCTCAAAGGCGATGTCGAAAAGAAAGATTGTATTCATAAAATTATTTTTGCAACACGCCAACTTGCAAAAAGACAGATGACATGGATGAGAAGCATGGAAGATCTTAATCTATTTGATTGCATTAGTGATAATTTAAGTAATGAGGTAATAGCTTTTGTAAAGAATAAAATTGTATGAAGACAAAATCATATCTTCCGATTTTTTCTCTTCTTTTTGGTGCTTTTGTTTGGGGTATTATTTGGTACCCATATCGCTTGATGGCATTAGCGGGTGTGGCAGGTATTTATTCTAGCCTCTATATTTTTACTTTAACCCTTGCTATTGCACTTCCTTATTTTTTTATTACTAAAAAAAAGATTTCACTGAGGTCAAAGGATTTTTGGTTTCTTTCTCTAGTTGCAGGCTATACCAATATTAGTTACGTGCTAGCTGTCATTGATGGAGAAGTCGTGCGCGTCATGCTTTTATTTTATCTCTCGCCGGTCTGGACTATTTTTTTAGCCCACTTTATGCTGCACGAACATACTCCTAAACGTCATTATATTGCCTCATTTATCTCTCTTATCGGAGCTTTAATTATGTTTTGGGAACCTGGTTCTATGATTCATTTAAACTCAAAAAGTGATTGGTTTGCTCTTAGTTCAGGTGTGGGTTTTGCTATAACTAATGTTACGACAAGAAAGCATATTCATATGACAATTAGTCAAAAAGCCTTAGCAATTTGGTTGGGTGTAATTATAGTAGCTGCTATATGCATCGCATTTGATAGAAACGTCATGCCAACGTTGGATTTTTTTACATTTATAGATGCTTTAATAATGCTTGGGATTGCATTAAGTCTATTTTTTTCGACATTGCTTGTACAATTTGGCGTCACAAGAATTAAAGCGGTTGAAGCATCAAGTTTTTTTCTATTTGAAATTGTAGTCGCTGCAATTTCTTCTTATTTTCTTGTAGGTGAAAGCATTTCGCTTAAAGAATGGTTTGGCGGATTCATGATTATCTCTGGCGTAATTCTCGCAGCAAAAGATTAAATGAGAGTTTGAAAAATTTCTTCCAATCCTTTTACAAATAGCTTTGGTTGAAAAATAGGAGAATTTAATTTGGCTACTTTCAGTCTATCAATGATATTTTGCCTAAATGCATTATTTTCAGTGAGCATAGAAGCGCAACTTATATAACTTTCAATATCTTCAGTTATAAGCTCATTTAAGTTTAAGCTGTGAAGTAAGCTCGCCGCGACTCTTGAAGCAAATGTTTTACCTTTGAGTGTCACAATAGGTAAATTCATAGATAACGCATCGCTCGCTGATGTATGCGCATTATAGGGCATGGTATCTAAATAAATATCTGCTAAAGCATGTCGAGCTATATGTTCTTGATTAGGTACACGTGACGCAAAAATAATTCTTTCAGGGTTTACACCATTTTTATCTGTATATTTTATTAAATGATTTCTAGCCCACTCATTAGAATCTGTTAACCAAAGAACACTTTTTGGGAATTTTTTTAATAGTGTAAGCCAAGCCTTAAATATAGCCTCAGTAATTTTGAACGATTGATTAAAGGCACAATATACAAAAGCATCTGAAGGAATGCCGTAATCTTGACGACTTTTATGGTTCAATTGACCGCGATTTTCTATATTAGGTTGATACGCAAAAGGTAATCTTAAGATGGATTCTGCGTAATATTTTTCATCAGATTTAGGAATAATAAACGCATCAGCTAAGATATAGTCGTAAAGTGGTTTTTCTTGGATGAGTCCCATTGTTCCGGGATAGCCCAACCAATTGATGGTAATAGTCTTTTTAAGGCGCGGAGCAATAAAGGCGCGACTATTATTTGTGAAGCCTGTTAGATCAATTAAAATATCAATTTTATCTTGCTCTATAAGCGCAGCTGCTTTTTCATCATCAACGCTTAAGATATCTCGGTGATAGTCAAACAAACTAATAATTAATTTACGTTCCTGAGTGCTTTCTTTTGGGCTAGCATCATAACCGTATATTTCATATTTATCACGACTATGATATTTGATTACATCACGAATTAAAAAATATAGTGGGTGGAGTTTAAAATCTGAAGATAAGTATCCAATACGAATTTTATCCTTTTTCTCCCTTTCGTCTTTACTAATTGGTAGCTTTTTAAAATGATTTTGAACCCAATGATTCGCACATAAAAGTTGATCTTGCGGAGACGATAGAGGATTTGCAATAAAACCAAATGGAGATATAAGCGCTTCAGGATTTTCATTAACAATAGAGCAAATTTTTTGAAAATACTGATCGATATGATCCCAATTACACATATGCTGTTTCTGGTGGGTTAAATGGGCTAAAGCATGAAATAGATCAGGTTTAATTCTCAATGCATTTTGATAAGATATTACAGCTTTATCTAAATAGCCAAGTTTGCGCTCTGCATTGCCATTGTTATTCCAAAGATCAGCGTCATTGGAATTTAATCGAATTGCTTTTTGATAGTTCTCATAAGCTTTAGAAATTTTATTAAGCTTATCTTGGGTGTTTGCTAAATTATAGTAATAAACCCAATTATATTTTTCATATAGTATAGTTTCCTCAAAGCAAGCTTCTGATAATTGGAATTTTGAATCTAGATAATATTCATTACCAAGTGAAGAAAGGGAAAAACAGAGTGCATTTTTAATATCTAAATTATCTTTAAATTGATATAAGCATCTTCTAAAATAACCAGCAGCCTCTTCAAATTGATTGTTAGAGGTGCAAAGATTGCCTAATTCTAAATGAATAATGTAATTTTCAGGCTCTAACTGCAGCACTTTCTTTAATAAAGAAATAGCTTTTGAAAGATCACCTTCTCTTTCATATTTTTTTGCTTCTTCAATAAATATTTTCGACACAATGTAAATTTATACCTTAAAAATCTGGCTTGCCACTTTTTTTAAACTCATTTTCTTAAGTCGATATCTTTCTGGATTTGTATAATTTAGTGTTTTTTTATCTTCTTGAGATAATTTTCCATTAATTAAATTTGCAAGAACAGAAGTGCAGTAGGGAGCAAATGTAAAGCCTCTAGAACCGAATCCACTTGCAATATATAAATTTTTAAGCCAGGGGAGTTGATCGGCTCGCGCCAATTCTCTAATACGCATTTTGCCAAGTAACTGATTATCAAATACACTCCCTACGTAGGGCTTTCTATCTTTTGTAGAGGCTCGGAAGGCGACTCTGCCGGAAATTGATTCTTGTGCTTCACAGTGATTGTAAAATTTTTGGTGTATCGCTTTTATTGATGCAATATTTTTTTTTGTATCACTTAATCTAATGTCTTTATAAAAATCATTCATAGCATAAGTTGCCCCAAAAACGTGTTTATCATTTATTAGTGGTGACAAATATCCTTCATCACAAGTAATAACGGGGGGCATTTGAAATGGTGTTGAACCGATCCAGTTTATTTGCCCTCTGAATGCATCAATATGTAAATGCTGGGTTAGATTGAATTGATTCACTGATGAGGCATTGCAAATAGCCACATATGAAGAATTAAAAGTTTTTTGATCTTCAGTTTTAAGCTTCCATTTATCATTCAATTTTTCAATTGACATAATTTTTTGATGAGTGATTACTTTTATATTAAAGTGATTTATTAGGTGGTTACATAATGCTATAGGATTAATCCATCCACCTTGATGAAACAAAATACCACTTGTTTTACTCTCTATTGAGTATTCTTTTAAAATTGACTGATTAATTAAGCTAAAAAATTTTTCCTTATCTATTATTTTCTTTGATAACTTACTCTCTATTTTTTGAGCGTACGTTTTTTCCAAAATTTCAACTGCACCATCAAATCGATAATCATTTTTATCAAGCCCTAATTGGCTTATCCATGCTGTTGTGAATTTAAAACTCCTGAGCATAAAATCATTATAGGCTTCATCATTTAACATAAATTTTGGATAAATTGCTGCAACCGGATTTCCTGATGCTCCGAGAGCTACCTTATTTTCGCATTCTAGTAATATTACATCCCACCCAGAAATAGCTAAAAAATGGGCTAATGAACAACCTGCAATACCAGCTCCAATGATTAGTATATTTTTTTGCATATCAGAGATATTCTCAGTTGATATCTGGTATTAAAAAACAATAGCTTGAGATAAGATAACAATCTAAGCATTATCCATAAAATGCTTAATTAATCTAGATTTCTCGAGCGATCATTTTGGAAGGGTATATGTTGAAATTTATTAGAGCAATGTTTCTTAGCTTGTTTTTTTTTATTATTACAGGCTGTGCTTCTATAGATTCTATATCATTAGATTCACTCTCTTTAGATAAGATATCTCTCCCTAAACTTCCATCATTCAAATTTAGTTCAGATGAGCAATGGCCCTCATACGGCAAAAATCTTTCTAATCAACGTTTTTCAACTTTAACTCAAATTAATCAAGATAATGTAAAAAACCTTGAACTTGCTTGGAAATTTAAATCTGGAGTTTCTGCAACTTTTCAAGCGTCTCCATTAGTCATTAATAATGTCATGTTTATTAGCCTTCCGCACAATCACGTTCTTGCATTAGATGCCAAAACGGGAAAAGAGTTATGGCGTTATAACCACAAAAAGAGAGAAAACTGGAGAATGTGTTGTGGTCCAGCCAATCGAGGATTAGCTTACTCGAGCAACAAAATTTTTATCGGTACTGTTGATGCAAGACTTATTGCTTTAGATGCAAAAACTGGAAAAAAAATTTGGGATATTGATGTTGCTGATAATGATAATAAATTTGAAAGTAGTAATTCACTTAGTCAATCTGATAGCAAGAGTCAAAAGGAGGTATACGGGCAGACCGGTGTTGGTATTGCTATGGCACCAGTGACTTTTAAAGATTTAGTGATTGTTGGCATCACAGGCGTTGGGTATGGTTTACATGTTGATACGCCAAGACCTGACGCACCCTTAGGCGCTGTAATTGGAGTGGATGGTCGATTTGGCCGCCCGGGATTCTTGGCAGCTTATAACATTCAAACAGGAAAGCGCGTATGGCAGTTTGATACGATTCCATCAGAAGGGTGGGAGGGTAAATTTAGAGAAACCATTGAAAGTAATATTTCTTTAAATCGCAATATCCCCCTAGAAAAAGAAAATATAAAAAATAATAAAGAAGCTTGGAAGTTCGGAGGCGGTTCAGCATGGAGTACACCAGCTATTGATGAAGAAGCAAATACTTTATATTTTGGCACCGGCAACCCTTCACCACAAATGAATGATACTTCGAGACCTGGAGACAATTTATATACAGTCTCTCTCGTTGCTCTTGATGCAACATCAGGTAGATTAAAATGGTTTTACCAGCAAGTGCCCCATGATGTATGGGGATATGATGTTGCAAGCCCGCCAGTATTATTTGAATACAAAAAAGACGGTAAAACGATTCCTGCAGTGGGGCAAGCTAGCAAAACTGGTTGGTATTACATACATAATCGCATCACAGGAGAACTTATAGGTAAAACAGAGCCTTTTGTACCTCAAAAAAATCTTTTTGCAAAAGCGACAAGTGAGGGCACGGTTTTATATCCAGGTATTTTAGGTGGAGCAAATTGGGGACCAACTTCACTCGATGAAAAAAATCAAATTGCCTTTGTTTCTGCGATTCACGCTCCTATCAAATATACTTTAATTGACGAACCTGCTCATGATGACTTTCCTCCAATTAAGTATGCATCGTCTGAGCCAACACAAGATGAAAGATGGGGCCTACTTTCTGCGATTGATTTAAATAGTAAAAAAATTAAATGGCAAGTAAAGACACCGCAACCATTAACGGGAGGGCTTTTAGCTACAGAAGGTAATCTTGTATTTATGGGCGAGGGCAATGGAAATTTTAATGCTTACGATGCTAAAACAGGAAAGTTACTTTGGACACGTAAATCTGATGCAGGTGTTAATGCACCTCCGATAAGTTATGAGATTGATGGAACACAATATATCGCAGTTGCTGCAGGTGGCAATTCTATCTTTGGTTTCAAAGAAGGTGACAATATTTTAGTTTACAAACTTAAATAAGATAAGTATTTGAAGATGGAAGAAGCGGTCCGCATTTCAAAAATTTTATCTGAACTTGGCCTTTGTTCAAGAAGGGAAGCTGATACTTATATTGAACAAGGTCTTGTAATGCTCGATGGTAAGGTTGTGACAGAGTTAGGAACCCGAGCTTACCGATCACAAAAAATTGAATTAAAGAAACAAGCTACTCTTCAACAATCTTCCAAAGCCACAATTATCTTAAATAAGCCCGTCGGTTATATTTCGCATCTTGATGATGATAAAGCTTTCAGACCTGCCGCAAGTCTTATTACTCAGGATAATTTTCAAGTTTCGAAACAGCATTCATCTCGAAATCCAAGATTTAATACTGATGGTTTAGCTCCAGCAGGAAGACTTGATATTGATTCTTCTGGTTTATTAGTTCTCACACAAGATGGGAGAATTGCGAAAATAATTATCGGGGAACAAAGTACGATTGAAAAAGAATATTTAGTTCGAGTTGAAGG
>DOEL01000058.1:31784-36168 GCA_003533095.1 Methylophilaceae bacterium
GTTAAAGCCAGCTATAGTTGAATGGCAGAATGATGATCAATTGCGTTTTGTTTTAATCGAAGGACGAAATAGACAAATTAGAAGAATGTGTGAGCTTGTTGGTCTTCATGTAATTGGATTAAAAAGAGTTAGGATTGGCAATGTTTTACTGGGAGATCTCCCAACAGGGATGTGGCGATTTCTAGACAAAAAAGAAAAATTTTAAATGGCTATCGCTTTAGAATATTTTAATTTTATTGTTCGAAGATCAACTATCGAGGAAAAATATCCGGGTGGATGGGATCAATGCTTAATTGATCATGCTTCTTCTCTGGGAACTCGTGTTTGGTATGACGAATTTCTCTTTAGAGATGGCGCTATGAATCCTATTGATATGGAAAATTTAGTCAACGCTTGGAGAGATATTGGTTTTCAAGCTGTTCTAATTAATGGCGAAAAGAAATGGTTAGATTGTTGCGTGATTGATGAAAATTTTGAGACTTTATTTTTGTCATGCGACTGGGTAGAAATAGATGTCGCAGGTCAGTTTGCATATCTTAAAGATGAGGACCCAGCAGAAATTGTGGGTCATCATGGGTTTTAAAGATTAACTTTTTTTGTATCTTTCTATACCTTCAAGAATTTCTTTGTGAGCATCTTGAGGACCTTTCCAGCCCTTAACTTTTACCCATTTACCTTTTTCTAAATCTTTATAGTGTTCAAAAAAATGTTGAATTTGATTGAGTCGCAAAGGATTCATGTCTTCAGGTTTTTGCCAATGGGAATAAATTGAAAGAATTCTATCTTCAGGAACTGCCAATACTTTTGCATCTTGACCTTGTTCATCTTCCATTTGCAATAACCCAACAGCACGACAACTCACAACTACCCCTGGAATTAAAGGCAAGGGTGTAACAACAAGCACATCTACAGGATCACCGTCACCAGCAATTGTTTTTGGTACATAGCCGTAGTTGGTAGGATAGTGCATAGCTGTCCCCATAAATCGATCCACAAAAATTGCTCCTGATTCTTTGTCGACTTCATATTTAATAGGATCTGCATTCATTGGAATTTCAATAATGACGTTGAAGTGTGTTGGAACATTTTTACCGGGGAGGACGTTATCTAAGCTCATGGAGTTTTAGTGAAAATTTTAAAAAAAGTGATTTTATCATGTTTGAAGCCATCCCTGAATGAATGAGTTAGCTTGATAATTGGCGTCCCCAAGGGGAGTCGAACCCCTGTTCCCTCCGTGAAAGGGAGGTGTCCTAGGCCTCTAGACGATGGGGACCTAAGAAAAGAAGGTGCTATTCTACTATAGAACAGCATTTGATATAAGGTATTTGGTGGAGATAAGCGGGATCGAACCGCTGACCTCTTGCATGCCATGCAAGCGCTCTCCCAGCTGAGCTATACCCCCAAGGATTTGATCAAATGCTGCACATCTTAAGTTTTAGAACTAAGTGCGTCAATCCTTTTAAGATCGAGTGTTTGATTGCTTTGAAAATTGGGTCAAATCAACAATAGGTTCGGGCTTCCAGCCTTTTTTCTTATGTTCCACCACAACGTTAGTAAATATACCGCCACGTACATAAAAATCAGCACGCAGACGCATAAAACGTGGCTCTGTTGCTTTAACTAAATCGTCTAAAATGCGATTAGTTACAGCTTCGTGGAAACAACCTTCACTTCTAAAAGACCAGATGTAAAGTTTTAGACTTTTAAGTTCTACACATTTCTTATTGGGAATGTAATCAAGGTACAGAGTGGCAAAGTCAGGCTGCCCAGTCTTTGGGCATAAACAGGTGAATTCAGGGATTTGCATATGAATATGGAAATCACGAGAAGGACATGGATTAGCGAAAGTTTCAAGCTTTTTAGTAGGTTTTGCGCTTGGTTTTTTTCCCAAAGAAAGTGAGTTCATAGATTAAAATAAGGTAGTAAAAAAAAGTTATTATAACTGTTAATAGATGACACCCACTTCACTTCGATAAAAGAATATTGTGCGACTTATACAACTTAAATTAGCCGGTTTTAAATCTTTCGTAGATCCCACCACCATTCAACTTCAAGGCCAAAGGGTGGGTATTGTTGGTCCCAATGGATGCGGAAAATCCAATATTATGGAGTCGGTAAAATGGGTGCTTGGCGAATCTTCAGCGAAAGAAATGCGAAGCGAAAATATGGATTCGGTGATTTTTAACGGGTCAGAAAATCGCAAACCAATTTCACGAGCAAGCGTTGAACTTATTTTCGATAATTCTTTAGGTAAAGCACCTACAGAATGGTCCCAATATGCAGAAATTTCAGTAAAGCGCGTTATCGAACGAGAAAAAGGCTCAACTTATTACATTAATAACTTAGCTGTTAGACGAAAAGATGTTGCAGATCTTTTTTTGGGGACGGGCTTAGGTGGAAGAGGATATGCCATCATTGGCCAAAATACAATTTCACAAATTATTGAAGCTAAACCTGAAGAGCTTAGAAATTACCTTGAAGAAGCAGCAGGTGTCAGTAAGTATAAAGAACGTCGTCGTGAAACTGAATTTAGACTAAGAGATACGCGAGAAAATTTAAGTCGTATTCAAGATGTCTTAAATGAAATTATCCAGCAAATTGCTAAGCTCGAGTCTCAAGCAGTCATTGCAACTAAATATAATGAATTAACAGAGAAACACAAATTTCATCAGGCACAAGTTTGGGTATTAAAAAAACGTGACGCAAGTATTGTTTGGAAAAAACACCAGTCTCAAGTTGATAAGCTTGTAAATGAATTAGAACAACAAACTGCCGCTTTAAGAAAAATTGAAGCTGAAGTTGAAACTCTAAGGCAGGCTCACATTGATGCATCGGATGAAATAAATAAGAATCAAGCAAGCTTTTATGAAATTAATGCTGAAGTTTCTAATATTGAAAATAATATTAGAAATCAAAATGAGCTTTTAGAGCGGAGCAAAAAAGAATTAATTGAGATTGAGACTAATCTGACTAAGAATGAGGAAGATCAGCTCAAATATTCTAAAGACATTAAAGAATCTGATATTGAGAAAATATCATTAAGTGAGCTATATAAAATCAAAGAAGAAAATTTTAATGCCCTTAAATCATCAATTCAATTGGTAGAAGTTCAATACTTAACTTCAACAGAACAATTTAATCAAGCTGCAAATCAGTTTCAATCTACACAAGAAAAAATTAATCTTGAAAAAGCAACAATAGATTTCATTCATAAAACTGAAGAGGAGACAAATGCTCGTATTACATTTTTAAATAATGAAATTAGCAATATTGATTTGACTGGGCAGTCTGAGCTTGAAGAAAAAGAAAATGATTTAGCTGATAAGCGATTACACGTCAAAAATATTGAAAGTAAGATAGATGAAAATAAATCACTTACAGAAGATCTTGAAGAGGAGATTGATACTTTAAGGCAACATCAGATCGAAATACAGAAAGAATTAAGCCAGATTGAAGGCGAAATCAAAACACTGTTACAAATTCAAGATGACACTCAAGGCAATGAAAGTCTAAAGAGTTGGACTTCTCAGCATAATATCAACACCTCTAATCGCTTGTGGGAAAAACTTAAAATTAAAACAGAATGGGTAACGGCGATTGAATCTGCTCTTGGAGTAAAATTAAATGCAATTCTAGCTCAATATGAAACAATTTCCCATAGGCCTCCGGCGTCGATGGTCCTTGCTAATTTAAATGGATCTCATCCTTATAAACCAAAAAATACTAAATTAAATTCTGCTTTAGATGTAATTGAAATTAGCGACCCACTTCTCATGAATCTTTTGTCTGAATGGTTATCTAGTTGTTACATTATTCCTAAAGGCGAAAGTTATAAAAATTTCATTGGTAATTTGGAGCAGGGTGAATTTTTAGTTAATCAACAAGGAGATATTTTTACAAAAAATAGTGTTTCTTTTTATGGTAAAGATGCTTCCCTTAGTGGCATTCTTTTGCGACAAGAAAGACTTAAAGTATTACAAGAAAAGTTTCCATCTATAGATAAAAACTACAAAGATGTGTCTAAAAAGCTTAATGAAGCTCAACTACAATTAAATAATTATGAAGAGCAAGTAGATTCTTTTAATGATGAATTGAAAGAAGCCTTAAATGATTTTCATCAAACAGAGATTGAGGTTGAAAAAACACAGCAAAGCATTGTTTATGCAAATGAGAGACTTAACAATATTACGAATGAACAAAACGAGCTCAAAGCAAAATTAACACAAATTGAAATTGATAAAACAACAAAATCAAATCTTATTCTTAATTTAGAGAATGATGCGCTTCAACTTTTAGAACAAAAAACTTCATCTGAAGAGATTAAAAAAAGACATGAACTAGAATATGAAAGTGCTAAGAAGCAAGTCAATGAAGCTGAAATTCA
>DOEL01000058.1:36528-39934 GCA_003533095.1 Methylophilaceae bacterium
TGAAGATAATAGCGCTCTTAATAATAAAAAAGATTTGGCTATGGCTTCAATTGACACTCAAATTATAGAGACTCTGCAGTTGTCTTTACGCGAAAAAATCACCATTAAGGATGAAAGGGAAAAAATTCTAATCGCATCGCGGGATAATCTTGCCCAAAAGGAAATCGATTTACGTGAGTGTGAACAAAAGAGATTGCAAACCGAGCAGGCGGTTCATCCAATAAGAGATAAGCTTGAACAGTCACGTTTAAATGAGCAGGAATCAAAATTATTATTTGAGCAATTTCAAAATGAAATTAATGAGTCTCAATTTGATGAAGTGGTTCTTTCAGAATCGATTACAGAAAAAACAACAGTTAAAGAAGTTCAAGAGCTATGCAATAAACTTCAAGAAGAAATTAATTTACTAGGCCCGGTTAACTTAGCAGCTATTCATGAGCTAGCATCCGAAAAAGAGAGAAAAGGGTACCTTGATAGTCAAGTAGAAGATTTAACATCTGCAAGCAATACTTTAGAAGACGCCATAAAACGTATCGATAAAGAAACGCGAGATCGTTTAATTGCAACATTTAATGAAGTAAATAAGAATTTTACAGAATTTTTTAGAATTCTATTTAATGGTGGACAAGCTCAATTAGAGCTCTTAGGTGAAGAGATTTTAGATACAGGCATTCAGGTAACAGCACAACCGCCAGGTAAAAAAAATACAACCATAAGTCAATTATCAGGCGGTGAGAAAGCATTAACAGCCACAGCCCTTGTGTTTGCTTTGTTTAAATTAAATCCAGCACCATTCTGTCTAATGGATGAAGTGGATGCACCTCTTGATGATAGCAATACACTTCGTTTTGCCGATATGGTTACTGAAATGTCTAAAAATACTCAATTCCTATATGTATCTCATAATAAAATTGCTATGGAAATGGCCCAACAACTTATTGGTGTTACGATGCAAGAATCTGGCGTTTCAAGAATTGTTGAGGTGTCTTTAGAAGAAGCGGAAAAAATGGAGCTAGCAAATTAAGATAACAGGTCTTATTACAAGCATGTCAGATATTCAATTTGCTTTGACGATTCTCGCTGTAATAATTATTCTTATCATGATCATTTTTAACTGGATTCGTCTTATTCAGTATCGAAAAAAAAATTTCACTGAAAATTCTTTTTTATATAAAGATGAAAACGCTTCAATCCAGGAAGAAAAAAATCCTTACAATAAAGATTTAAGTATCTCTGAAAAATATTTACTTTCAAATTTACCTAAAGAAATCTACCGTGATATTGATTCTATTGCTTTTATTAAACTTAACAAAGCAACTCATGCTATTTCAAAATTAAATCTTAGAGATTTCATTGAGTTGCCTCATATACATGTTTATATTCGTAAAAATGAAGATTTGTGGACTACAACAGAAGGTCTGAGTGGATCAGTTTCATTTGATCAAATACTTTTAGCTATACAGTTAGTTGATCGTCAGGGTCCTATATCATCAGCGCATACTCAAACATTTAAAATGCTGGCTGAAAAAACTAAAAATGACTTAGATGGTAGTCTGATTTGGCTTTCTCACCCAAATATCGAAGATGATGCAAAAGAGCTTAATCAATTTTGCGCTCTTGTAGACCATATGATCACGTTAACTCTTATTCCTAAAAATAACGGGATGTTTGATAATATAAAGCTTCTTGATATATTAAAAATAGGTGGCTTTAAAGAGAGCAAAGACGGTTATCATGTATTCAAAGGTCGCGATAAACACCCTTTATTTCGCATTACTTCATTAAATCAACAACCCTTAAGCTTCAACCTTGATCCTTATATTCCAGGCATTCGTTTTCAAATGGATTTGCCACTAACATTAAACTGCAAAGAATCTTTTGATGTAATGTTGGAATCAATTACTAATTTCCAAAAAGATCTTAATTGTATGCTTATTGATTCTAATAAAAAAGAATTAAATATTAATCATATTGAACGTATTCGATATCAAGTCGAAAAAATTGAAAATCAAATGATCACTAAAAATATTTCTCCTGGAAGCTCTTGTGCACGAAGATTATTTTCTTAAATGAAAGCCGAAAAAGAAAATACTAAGAAAAAAATTAAAGAGTTAATCGAAAAAATAAATGGATTCGATTATCAATACTATGTTTTAGATAATCCTTCTATCTCAGATTTCGAATACGATAAAATTTTTAGATCGCTTGTTGACCTAGAAAGTGCAAACCCTGATTTAATTCAACCAGATTCACCTACTCAACGAGTTGGGGGTGAGCCTCTAGATGCTTTCGAGAGTGTTATCCATCGTCAAGCAATGTTATCTTTAAATAATGCTTTTGAGGAAGACGAGCTTATAGCTTTCGATAAACGCATAAAAGATGATATTGGTATTGATGAAGTCGAATATGCTGTTGAGCCAAAATTTGATGGCCTAGCCATTACATTAACCTATGAAAACGGTATTTTCATTCAAGGCGCTACGCGCGGTGATGGTTATACAGGAGAAAACGTCACTCACAATTTAAAAACTATTCGTTCAATACCTACAAAACTTAATCATCCAAAACCTCCCAAAATTTTAGAGGTTAGGGGTGAAGTTTTAATGCTTAAAAAAGATTTTGAATTACTCAATCAAAAACAAGAGTTTTTGGGTGAAAAAAAATTTGCAAATCCTCGAAATGCTGCGGCAGGAAGCTTAAGACAGCTTGATCCTAGAATAACTGCAACAAGACCATTAACTTTTTTTTCATATGGTCTAGGTGTATGTGAACCTCATTTAAACTTAAAAACTCATACAGAAACAATTCAGCTTTTAAAGCAATTTAATTTACCAATTTCTGATTTATCAGCAAGCGTTAAGGGTGTGGATGGCTTAAAAAGCTTTTATGATAAGGTATTAAAATTAAGAGACTCTTTAGCTTATGACATTGACGGTGTGGTGTACAAAGTGAACTCTTTTAATTATCAAAATGAATTAGGTTTTGTATCTAGGGCGCCTAGATGGGCGATTGCCCATAAATTTCCAGCTGAAGAAGCTTTAACTGAAATTTTAGATATTGATGTACAAGTAGGTCGAACAGGAGCTATAACGCCTGTTGCACGTTTAAAGCCAGTTTTTGTGGGAGGAGTTACTGTCACTAATGCAACACTTCATAATGAAGATGAAATGATTCGCAAGGATATTCATATCGGAGATATTGTAAGTGTTCGTAGAGCAGGGGATGTAATTCCTGAAATCGTAAGAGTGCTTATTGATAAACGACCAAAAGTAATAAAAAAATTTAAAATGCCAACTAAATGCCCAGAGTGCGACTCTCCTCTGGTTCGATTAGATGATGAGGCCGTCATTCGATGCTCAGGCGGTCTAATTTGTCCAGCCCAACAAAAACAATCTATTGTTCATTT